>CAKQJZ010000013.1 GCA_934247875.1 uncultured Spirochaetales bacterium | reverse complement strand
TGCCGAGAAAACAAGAGAACAAATTAGCCACGCTTCGCTTTTTAATTTTATGACTTAGAAAATACCTGAGTAGTTACTAATCTTATAATAATGCTGGCGATATTGTTGCCAGCATTAAGACCACCTAAGTGATATGCTTGAGGTGGTCTTTAGTTCAATGAATTTGGAATCTTTTTGTTTAGAATAATTATTCTATGCTTTCCATATGTATCTCATCTATGAATGTTGCTTTGCCATTTTCAGCATAGATAGCAAAGAGAGCACCTGTGAATGTGTTGTACATAGTGCTTTCGTTTGCTAGTCCATAAACGCTAGCCTTGCCTACTAATTGGCTATCTGCATAAAAGTAGTAGAAATCTTCATCTGAGGTGATGGTAAGGCGCAGAGTAGTGGAAAGCGGAAGCGTAAGTTGCTCTGTTACAGCTTCAAAATCATGAAGATGGCGTATTAATGAGATATTTAGATTAACATCATCCTTTTTGCTTTCTAAGCGGTAGTGATAGTCACTGCTAAGCCACGATGCAATGCCAGCAGTACCTTTGAGTGTTGAAGTGTCTAGTGTAACTTCCATCTTCTCATGAAATCCTTTCTGCCTGAAAGCTAAAAGTGTTGGATGGCCTAAGAATGTATTGATTGGTTCTTCTCCAATTAAAGTAAGAGTCTTCTTATCTTTATCTAAGATGTAGCACTCATCTTTAGGCACTCTTACTTTCAGATAAGGGTATGAAGAAATGTCTTTATCAAATGAGACAGAATAATCTTTTGATGTTATTTGTTCAGGTCCATCTGCATATTCAAGTTCTACATAACCATTATCTCCGACAACAGGCCATTCATCGTTCCAGGTTACTTTTGAAAGGAATGTCTCGCGCCCAATATGGTGTAGAAGAGGGCGGGGCTTAACCCTGATAGCTAAAAAGACAGCATACCAATCACCTTGAGGAGTATTAATAAGATCAGCATGGCCTGTTGCCTGTATCCTATGACCTTTTCTTGGAACATGGCTAAGTATTGGATTATTTGGATTCTTATCATATGGTCCATGGATATCTTCTGATCTCATAATAGCTTCATAATGCCCATAGCCTGTGCCGCCTTCTGCAAACATCAGATAATACCACCCATTTATGAAATAGATGTGAGGACCTTCTGTTGCGTGGCCATTAAGTCCTGTAGTGAGCAGATGAAAATCTTCTAAAAGCTTTCCGCTATCTGGATCGATAAAAGCACCTTTGATGCATTTAACTCCATCTACGCTACCGTTGGAAGTATAAAAACAGCTGCCATCTGGTAAAAAAAGCAGAGATGGGTCTATTCCATCTTTTGAGATAAAGCTTATCTCTGACCATTCTCCATCAATATCATCTGTGTGGCAGATGAAGTTTTCATGGGTGTATTTATTGGTAGTCACCATATAAAAACGACCATTTTGATTTACGCGGATAGTCGCTGCATAAAGCCCTGAACTGCTTTGCGCTTTATCAAGATTGAGCTGGCTGGTCCTAGTCAATACAGCACCTTTATACTCCCAATTTACTAAATCACTGCTTTTATAAAGCGTGATGCCTGGAAAGTACTCGAATGTTGAGTTCACAAGGTAATAAAAGCCGTTCCAATAGACTATTGATGGGTCTGGCGCGAAGCCTGGGATAACTGGATTTTTGTACATGATCTGATTATTGCACGAGTTATCTAAACAAAACACCGTTAAGTTTTTCTGCCAAATTTTTTTATTAGTAGCATGAAGATGGCGTCTTAGATTAATTTCATATATTTTAAATAAATATTCTGATTTTAACGAAGAATAAATAACTTTTGTTTGTAAAAAATTGACATAAAAAGTTCTATTTTTGTCAATTTAAGGATTCAGAATTCTACTACATACTGTTCTCACAAAAGGTGGTTCACACATGAAAAAGAATCAAAAAGGAAATGTTTCAGAAGACGTTTCTTTAAGCTTTAAAATCAAGAAAGACTGGTCAAAATATAAGACACTGTATTTCTTATTTATCCCAGTTTTAGTTTATTACATCGTATTCCAGTATGGATCTATGTTTGGCCTTATCATTGCCTTTGAGAACTATAAGCCAAGACTTGGTTTCTTCAATTCTCCTTTTGTTGGTCTTACTCATTTCAAGAATTTCATCAAGGATTACTATTTCAAGAGAATTCTATCTAACACAATCAATATCTCAGTAACCAATTTGATCTTCAGTTTTCCTTGTCCAATTCTTCTTGCTATTTTCATAAGTGAACTGAGATCGAGAAAGTATTCAAAAATAGTACAGACTATCACATATATACCTCATTTCGTATCTATCGTAGTTGTTACATCTATCGTTATGGACCTTACAGGACGAAACGGTGCAATCACTCAATTCCTTGCTCTATTTGGGTTCAAGCCAGTTACTATGCTCAATGAGCCAAAGTATTTCCTGCCTCTCTACATCATCTCAGGTATCTGGCAGAACATAGGATGGAACTCTATAGTTTACCTTGCTGCGCTATTGTCTATAGATTCGCAGCTTTATGAGGCAGCGCGTATCGATGGTGCTGGAAAACTCAGACAGCTTTGGTCAATTACACTTCCATGCCTACTTCCTACAATCATCATTATGCTCATCCTGCAAGTTGGAAAGATGTTCAACGTTGGTTATGAGAAAATCATCTTGATGTATAACCCAATGACATATGAGGTTGCAGATGTAATCAACTCATATGTTTATCGTGAAGGTCTTTTGAACCTCAACTATTCATACGCTGCAGCAGTTGGCATGTTCAACTCAATAGTCAGCTTCATCCTTGTTTGGACAACTAATAAGATTTCGAACAAGCTCACGGGTTCAAGCCTTTGGTAATAGGAGGAGATAAGAAATGAAAATCAAATATACAGTAGGTGAACAGGTTTTCCACGCTTTTGTCGTTATCATAACACTTCTTTTATCACTTGCAGTCATCATTCCTTTGATGAGCATCGTTTTTGCTTCCTTCTCAGATCCTTTTGAAGTAATGAAGCACTCAGGAATCTATTGGCATCCAATAAAGCCATCACTATATAGCTATCAGATGGTACTTCAAGATAAGAGTATCCTTACTGGTTATATGAACACATTATTTGTTGTTATAGTTGGAACTTCACTCAATCTGATATTAACAATTATCGCTGCGTATGTTCTTTCTAGAAAAGGACCTATGCTGATTAAATTCTTTACAGTAATGATTGTATTTACAATGTACTTCCAAGGCGGAACTATTCCAACATATTTGATTGTCGATAAACTTCATCTTGTTGGCTCTCGTTGGGCTTTGATTCTCCCTGGCGCTGTCAATACATTTAACCTGGTAGTACTTAGAACAGCTATGGCATCAGTGCCTGAGTCGCTTCCAGAATCAGCAATGATCGATGGAGCTGGACATGTGACTATCCTTTCTAAAATCATGGTACCAGTTTCTAAAGCATCAATTGCAGTTATCACACTCTATTATGCTGTTTCACATTGGAACTCATGGTTCCCAGCTATGATTTACCTCAGAAAGAAGAGCATGTATCCATTGCAGCTCATCCTTCGTACTATCTTAGTTCAAGATGAGACTTCTGCAATGTCTTCAGGTTCTATGGCAGCTCTCGCTCTCTCCTCTGATTCTGTCAAATACGCAACTATTGTAGTTGCAACACTGCCAATCCTCTTGATATATCCATTCTTGCAAAAGTATTTTGTCAAGGGTGTTATGGTTGGTGCAGTAAAGGGGTGATTGAATGCTCATACCAGGAGTAGTAAGTGCAACATTTAAAACTAAAACACCAGACGAAGTGATTGCTATCGCAAAGAACGCAGGCTTGAAAGCGATTGAATGGAGCGAGAACCATCACATTGTCAAAGATGATTTAGAAGAAGCTAAAAGAGTCGCAGACAAAACACGCGCATCAGGGTTGGAGATTGCTGGATACGGCTCATATTATCGCCTTGGCCAAGAAATGGATATCAAGGAGAGCTTAGAGACAGCAAAAGCAATGGGCACTGATCAAGTGCGCATCTGGGCGGGTAATAAGCCTTCTTCTGAGCTTACGAAGGATGAAAGGAATGCGTTGATAGAAGAGCTGAAAGAGGCTGTTGAAGTGGCTGAAAGCTATGGCATCACATTGAATCTTGAGTGGCACAAGAACACACTGACAGATGAAAACCTCTCAGGAAAGGAAACCCTTGATGCTGTATCAAGCTTAAGCCTCCATACTCTTTGGCAACCAACTCAAGCACTGTCGTTTGAAGAAAGGGTAGATGGGCTAGTTATGATAATGACTTATTTATCTTATCTTCATGTTTACTACTGGGATGAGAGTGGGCGGAGGCCTTTAGAAGAAGGTGTGATGCATTGGCAGAAGTATTTTTCAGTACTTCCAAAAGAGAAAAAGTATTATGCGCTATTGGAGTTTGTCTTAGGCGATTCTGTAGAGCAATTCAACAAAGATGCAGCAACGCTTTTAAAGCTGCTATAAAAGAAGGAATTTATATATGGCTAACATGCATATTGATTGTTTTGACATGATTAATCCATTTGTCATCGCATCTAGTCCAGCTACTAGAGGCGCTGATAATGTTATCAAGAGTTCTGCTTGCAGACCTGGCGCTATAACAATGCGCAACTTTGGCCACGGAATGGGTGGTGGCGGGTTTTTCTACCCGAGTTTTGATGCAGTTATCAAAGGTCAGCCAGCTTTTCATTCACATGCAGTTGGACATCAATGCCCAGATAAGATCAGTTCTCTTGATGAGTACTGTGAAGAGGTTAAAAAAGCAAGACGCGATATGTATCCAGAGACTAAGCTCTGGGCCTCTGTTGGGCATTACCATGACATTGAAAAATATCCAGATTGGAAAAATAGATGGAAAACAGAAGCACGTGAAGTAGTGAATGCTGGTGCTGATGCTATTGAGCTGCATTTCAACACACCTGGTGTTGCAACTGCTTCTGATAGACAATTCAACTACTATCAGCTCATTGAGACATGCACAAAGATGATCAAAGAAACTGTGCCAGGCGTTCCTGTAATGGTAAAGCTTGCGATAGAAGACATCGATTGTCTTACATCAATTCGCCGCGCAATCGCAGCAGGTGCTGATGCTGTTGGCCCAACTGCAAGATGGAAAGCATTCTACTTTGACCTTGATTGGCAGACTACAGCGACTCGTCCAGGTGCAGGCTATGGTGGCACTCAAGCTAACCCTTTAGTATGCTTTGAAGTTGCAGATGCAAGAAGCAGGGGAATAACAATCCCTATGTACGCAGGTGGCGGTGTGTTCTCTTATGACCAGGCACTACGTTATATCATGGCAGGCTCTGACATGGTACAGCTAGGAGCTCTTGCATGCTCTGGCGGTATAAAGCAATGCGAACGTGTTATGAGACAGTGTTCAGATTGGATGGATAAGAATGGTTATTCTTCTGTAAAGGAGCTCAAAGGCGAAGCATTGAAGCTCTTCAACATGGATGAAGGGTTTGCAAAAGAGAGACAGAACAAGCTTGGAGAAGCATATAGACTGAGACTTGTTGACCAGGATAAGTGTATCGGATGTGGCAGATGTGAAGATGTTTGCTGGTACAAAGGCATCAAGCTTGATGGAAGGAAAGCGCAAAAGACAGAGAACTGCATTGGCTGTGGCTATTGCTTCCAAGTATGCCCAACTAAAGCACTTGAAGTAGATGCTGCAGGCATTTTGAAGTCTGCTTTCAAGGAGTGCTGATATGGCTCTTAGAGTTCTGCTTTGCGGTATGGGTGGCTATGGTGAGAATTATGTCAAAGAGTATCTCTCACGCGATGTTCTTGGCTCTTCTCTTGTAGCTATCGCTGACCCATTTGCAAGTAAAAGCCCTCTATATGAAGAAGTGCAGAAGAGAGGAATCCCTATTTATAGCTCTCCTGAGGAGTTCTTTGAAAAGGAGAGTGCTGATCTGACGATTATCTCATCCCCGATTCATACTCATTATCCATATATCATGCTTGCGCTTGATAATGGCAGCAATGTGCTTACTGAAAAGCCTGTTTGCTTTGAAGAAGCTCAGATTGATGAGATGGAGAAAAAGAGCAAGGAGACTGGCCTCTTTGTTGCAGTTGGTTATCAGCTCTGCTTTGCGCACGACATAATAAAGATCAAAGAAGATATCCTATCAGGCATCTATGGTAAAGCACTGCGCTTTAAGACTATCCGCTTGATGAGGCGAGATGATATCTATTACTCAAGATCCAATTGGGCAGGTGCGCTTTATTGCCATGGAGAGAAAGTCTATGACTCTCCATTTTCAAATGCATGTGCACACCAATATCAGAATATGGTCTTTCTGCTTGGTAAGAGCATGGATGAGAGCGCAAAGAGCGAAAGCGTTGAAGGATCCCTTATCAGAGTTCGTCCAACTATCACGAACTGTGACACTGCTATCCTGAAGTTCAAGACTGAAGACGGTGTAGAGCTTTACTATTATGCATCTCATGCTGTTGATGAAGCAAAAGTAGGGCCGCTTAGCGTCTATGAATTTGAAAATGGTTACATCGAGGAGGATGGCGGGAACTTTGTTGGCCATCTGAATAATGGGACTATCATCGATTACAAAGCTATTGATAAAGGTGAAAGACTTGAAAAGCTTTGGGAATCAGTACGCTGTGTCAAGGAGAAAAGAACTCCAATATGCACGCTGAAGACTGCTCGAGAGCACACTCATGCTGTGCTGCTTGCAGAGGCGATGGGTGTAGAGGATATGTCTTTATCTGCTGTCAGAAAGAAAGACGACAAAGACAGTTATTACTACACTATTCCAGGATTGGGGAAAGCGCTTTTTGATGCTTATTCATCCTGGTCTATAAAGATTGAACTTTAATTAGTTATATAAACGAAAGGAGAAAAATTATGAAAAAAGCACTACTCATTGTATTGGCTTTCATGATGATTGTACTTCCTGTATTTGCACAGGGTGGCAAAGAGACAACAACTAGTTCTTCTGCTCCAGCAAAGCTTACTTACTGGGCACCAATGAGCTCTAAGATCAAGAACGTCAACGACTTTTCAGAGCTTCCGTATTGGCAGGAAGTCATGAAGAGAACTAATACTCAGATCTCATTCCAGAATGTATCTTCTGAAAATAAGATCCTTGGTGAGCAGTTCTCTATTCTTCAGGTTTCCAGCGATCTTCCTGATATCGTTGAGTACAAGTGGGCATCTTATGTAGGTGGTCCTCAGGCTGCTATCGATGATGGATTCATCATTCCTCTTAATGATATTTTCGAAAAGTATTGCCCAAACATCACAAAGTATCTCAATGAGCATCCAGAAATCGCAAAAGAATGTTCAACAGATGATGGCACATACTACTGTTTCCCATTCTTCCGTGGTTATGACTACAACGACAATAGCCTCCTTTTCTCTGAAGGTATCGTATACAGAATGGATATCTTAAGAAAGCTTGGTTTTGACAAGACTCCTGAGACAGCTGACGAGCTTTATAAAGTACTCGTTGCTATCAAGAATTCTGGTCTAGTTGAGATTCCAATGTCTGTAAGACCTGACCATATCAACAGAGTCTTTGCTCCTGCATTTGATTCTTGGGATTCTTGGTATGTTGAAGATGGCAAAGTACACCATGGATATCTAGAACAGAATCGTTATGACTATCTCTCATTCTTGCACAAGATTTACTCAGAGGGATTGCTTGACAATGATTTTATGTCAGTTAACAAGAAGAGCATGAACTCTATGTTCCTCTCAGGCAAGATTGCTATCGGTTACAACCCAGGTTCTTTGATTGCTACTGCTGTTACATCTATGGAGAATGCTGAAATCACATCAGCAAAGCCTCTTTCTACAAAGGCTGGCACAAACTCTAAGTTTGCTAAGATGAACACAGTATTTGACACAACTGCATCTTCAGCTGCTGCTATCACAACAAGCTGTAAGAATGTTGAGGCTGCTGCAAGACTCCTTGACTATGCATATGGTGAAGAAGGCCATTTGCTTGCTAACTTTGGTATTGAAGGCGTTACATATACAATGGTAGATGGATACCCAACATACACAGATTTTGTTAACCAGAACAAGGATGATGTTATGTCTAAGTACATGAGATGTTCTGTTAATGGTGCTATGATTCAGGACCCAAGATATATCGAGCAGTACTATGATACACCTGAACAAGTTGCTGCATTAAAGATGTGGGCTCAGACTGATTATGGTAAGTACATCCTTCCACCAGTAACTATCGCAACTGAAGATAGTGCAGAAGTTGCTTCAATCATCAACAAAGTCAATACTTTTGCTGAAGAGATGGAGACTAAGTTCATCACAGGTGCACTCGAGCTTAATGAGAAGTCTTTCGCTGAGTATCAGGCACAGCTTAGAGCATTCGGTCTTGAAGATGCGATTGCTATCTATCAGAAAGCTTACGAAGCTTACGAAGCAAAATAAATCAAATACTTTAGCCATGGCAGTCCTACATTAGGGCTGCTTTGGCTACAATTGAGGTTATCAATGAATTATACAAAGCAACTGATCGAACTTTTGGATAAAGAAAACCCAGCTTTAAGCGAGATGGGCGAGATTACTGGAGAAAAACTAGTAGAGTACTTTAGAAACAGAACTAAGCCTGTTTATTTATTCTCTTTAAAAGATGCAGAAGAGCTTAAAGATGATCAGATAATAGATGATGCTGAGAAAGTGATGGAGCATGATATATTCGGACATAAATTCAATGGCCCTATCGATTGGACTTTCAATCCGACAACTGAGACTAGCCGTGATAATGAATGGAGCTGGTCGTTGTTTCGTACAATCTATTGGCAACCTCTTGCAAGAGCTTATGCTCTTACAAAAGACGAAAGGTACACAAAGGAATTCTTATCTGAGATGCATTCATTCCGCCAGGCTTGGCCAGCAGATGAATTTATCCGTGACTTTACGTTTGTGCCTAAGCAGCCATTCCCTGGCACTGCTTGGAGAACAATTGAGACTGGTATTCGTGTCTACACTACATGGCTTCCTGTCTTTGAGATCTTCCGTCATTCTAAAGTCTGGACAAGCGAAGACCTTGCTTCTTTCTTGCTTGGCATCAGGGACCATGCACTCTTTTTGATGGGGCATTATTCTAACCA
Organism: uncultured Spirochaetales bacterium; assembly: GCA_934247875.1. GTDB lineage: Bacteria > Spirochaetota > Spirochaetia > Sphaerochaetales > Sphaerochaetaceae > Ornithospirochaeta. The sequence continues at coordinate 23,955 of CAKQJZ010000013.1, read as the reverse complement.
CGACAGATCTAGCAACTGGCTTAGCATGGAGACAAGCGCACTATTGCAGATTGCGATAATGTTTCCTGAATTCAAGGAAGCCAAAGAGTGGTTCTCCACTGCATATGGCCGTGTTATGCACGAAGTGAGATTCTGCTTCAGTGATAATGGAATCCATATGGAAAAGACTCCAATTTACCATATGGTTGCATCGATTGCATTTGCACAGGCTCTTGTTATGTGCAAGAAGAACGATATCTACGTTCCTGACTATGCGTGGGAGTGTATAAGACGCAGCGCGCTCTATATTATCTCTCTTATTAAACCAGATCTTTCAACTCCTATGATTGGAGATGCAGACAGAGATGATCTTACTACTCGTCGCTCTGATACCTCTATCTATGAAGGAATGAACCTCTCATTCTTCCCTCGTGATCTCAATGAGCTTAGAGCTTATATGAATTGGATGTATGAGCTTTTTGGGGATGAAGAGTTTAAGTACTTTGCTACTCTCAGAAAGGAAGGAAAGGAGCCAGCTCAGAAAGACTATAAATATAGTGAAGAGGGCATTTATGTAATGAGAACTGGCTGGGATAGCAATGCAGATTACCTTTGCACTCACTCAACTCAGCTGGAACTTGGTGAACGTTCAACTCATAGCCATAATGACTCGATGCATGCAGAAGTCACGCTTAAAGGTGAAGATATCCTTGTTGATAGCGGACGCTATATCTATCGTTCCTCTGTCTGGAAGGATTGGAGAGCTTATTTCTGTTCTGCACTTGCTCACAATACTCTCTATGTTGATAACCATGAGATTGGCGAGATAAAAGGCGTTGACAGAAGACGCAACGTAAGAGCGCTCTGTCACTTCTTCGGAGATGTAGAAGGTCTCAAGATGATAGATCTTTCTCATAATGGCTATGCATACCTTGAAGATCCTGTCTTCCATAGAAGAAAGCTTATCATGGCTCCTGGCTCTGTAGTTATATTGATTGACTATGTGGAAGGCCCTGCAAAAGAGTGCCACGATTTTAGGCTTATGTACAACTTCAACAGCACAGATGTGACTCTCAACGATAAGCATATCGACTATGTATCAAGAGGTCATGTTCCATTTGAGCTTGATTTTGTATCAAATGTAGATTTTGCTTCTTCATATCTTTGTGGCAGTACAGACCCAAAAGGTGGCTGGATAAGCTATGGATACCCTGTAAAAGAACCAAGTGGACAAGTCACTATGGCTTATGGCGGAAAGGCTCCATTTATGGCAGCTACTATCATAAAGTCAAAAGGAGATGATTCTACTGTATCAATCGATGGCGATAAGGTCATTCTCAAGACACCAAGCGGAAAGTGGTGCATCACAAAAGAGGAAGTTAAAAGAGTATGAGATTTGGACTTTGTACAGATATTAAGAATGTTTTAGACGTTGAAGCTGTTGGCTTTGATTACATCGAAGGAAAGCTTAATCAGTTTGCACTTTGGCAAGAAGAGGAGTTTAACAGCGTTTTGGAGCTCTTTGAGAAAGCTCATATCAAGATGGAGAGAGCATGCTTGCTCCTTCCTAAGTCTATGGTAGTAATTGGAAAAGAGTATGATGAAAAAGCGCTTTTAAGCTATTTGGATATTGCTTTCTCAAGAATGGATAAGCTTGGCTGCAAGCTTGTTGTCTTTGGTTCCGGAAAGAGCAGGAGAGTTCCAGATGGAGCTAGATGGCAAGATAGCTTTAGAGAGCTTGTTGATGTGACAAAGCTTATAGGGGAAAAAGCTAAAGAGCATGGCATCTCTATAGCAATTGAGCCACTTAACAGAAGTGAGACAAACCTTATCAATACTCTCGCTGAGGGTGCTGCGCTTCAAGAGTGTGTATCACTTGATAACGTAGGACTCTTAGCAGATGCATACCATATGAGAAGTGAAGGTGAGGATATTGGTCGTATTGCTTTATGCTCTCCTCTGCTTCACACACATATCGCACTGAAGGACGGAAGACGATATCCAACTGAAGAGTGTGAAGAAGTTAAAGAGTTTTTGAACGCACTTAAAGAAGCAGATTATGATGGCACGATGTCGATTGAAGGCAAAAGCGATGATTGGAAAGAAGATTCCAAGAAAGCGCTTTCAGTGCTAAGACAATTAGCTAACGCTTAAAAAAAAGGAGCTTGAAATGGAAAAAGTAAGAATCGGTATAATCGGTTTTGGACATATGGGCAAGCAGCACTCTACTGCACTTTTAGCTGGCAAAGTGCCAAATGCTGTCCTTGCTGCAATAGCAGATATAGATGAGAAAAAGCTAGAAAATGCTAAAGCACTTGCTGGTGATAAAGTTGCATATTTCAATAGCGCAGAAGAGTTGATGGATTCAGGCTTAGTTGATGCAGTTATCCCAACATGCCCTCATTACTATCATCCAGTATATGGCATCTATGCACTTGAGCATGGTCTTCATTATCTTTGCGAAAAGCCTGCAGGCGTTTATACGAACGCAGTCAAGAAGATGAATGAAGTAGCAGCAAAGTCTGATAGAGTATTTGGTGTTATGTTCAATCAAAGGACTAATCCTTTGTATCAGAAGGCACGTGATATTGTTCAGAGTGGAGAAGTTGGACGCATCCTGCATTGCCACTGGCTGATTTCTTCCTGGTTCAGGCCTCAATCTTATTATGATAACTCTACATGGCGTGCAACCTGGCGTGGAGAAGGTGGCGGTCTTTTAATGAATCAGAACCCTCACAACTTAGATCTTTGGCAATGGATCTGCGGAATGCCAAGCAGAGTAAAGGCTGATGTTTATTATGGAAAATACCGCAATATCGAAGTTGAGGATGATGTCTATGCTTTAATGGAATATCCTGATGGCCATATCGGTACATATATCACAACTATTGCAGATGAGCCTGGAACAAACAGATTAGAAATCTCAGGTACACGAGGCAAGCTTGTTGTTGAAAATGATACAATCACATTCTGGCGCTGCAGAGAAGATACAGATGATTTCCAGCAGCACTTCAAAGGAGAGATTGGACACCCTGAAATCTGGAAATGTGAGATTCCTGTCAAAGGTACATACACATCCCACTGTGGCATCATCACTAACTTCTGTGATGCAATACAAAAAGGGACGCCGCTGCTTGCTCCTGGCTCTGATGGCATTAAGAGCTTAGAGATAATCAATGCAATCTTCTTATCATCTTGGACAGGAGGTGGCTGGGTAGAGCTTCCAATCGATGCAGATAGATATGAAGAATTGCTAAAAGAAAAATGCGGAGGTTCTTTTCCTTGTTAAACGAGGAGATATAAAATTAGGTTATGGTAAGAAAAGAGCAAAGCTTTAAGCGAAAGACAGTCACACATTGGACTCTGTCCTACCTCTTTGCAACATTGATTCCTCTTTTGATGGTCTTGGTAGTTGCTCTCTTAGCGCTTTACATGAATTCTTCTTCCATAACTTATTCCAATAATATAGCTGCATCATATGTGCAGGATTCTTTCAGAAATGTCTTAACACGCATCAATGAGATGAAAGCAGAGATCATTGTAGATAATGATTTTAATGATATCAGGAATGCTGCTTCTTTAAGCGAGATGTCAAGTTTGGAGCTTTCATATCATGCATCAGACATCAGACGCTTAGAGCTTTCAAACACTAATATTGAGAGTCTTTTCCTTTTCAGTCCCCAAAACGATTGGTACATCACCAACCATTCTTGGGGAAAGTTAAGTGAGATGGCTGAAAATGGGTATCTTTCTCTCTCTCAAGATGATATCAATGAGTTCTTGAGGTCTGAAGTCTGGGATGTTTATATGTATGATCTTTCTGAAAAAGATGTCCTTATCATACTTCCAATGACTTATATCCTCTCATCAAATCGCAATAATCTAACAGTAGGAATAGTAATATCAAAAGATGTGCTCTTTCCATCTGTTATTGATAGCTACCATGATGTTGTTATCTATAGTGAGCGACAAGATGCTATCGTTTATAGCTTTTCAGGCAAGTATAAAGCAGGAGTAAAGAATGAGCAGCTTTCAGCTATGAAGAGTGGCACAACTGAAAGATTTGAAAAATCAATTGCATCTGTTGGCGATAATCCTATCTTAGGCTTGAAGTGCATCGTACTCATGGACCGCTCTTTATATTTCCATGACTATTATCTCATAATCCTCATAATTGCACTTGTTTTCTTCTCAGCAGTTATCTTTGGCGGCATAATCATAAGGCGCAGTGTCAAAAAAGACTGGATAAGCTACTTAGAGGCAGCAGAAGCATCTGGCCTGGATCTTGAAAGTGTACCGATTGAATCAAATGCGTATACGCCATTTGTCTCTAGCGTGTCAGATCTAAAAGCTCAAAAGGAAGATTTATCAGATCAGATTGTCAAGCAGCGTTCATCGCTTGTTGATAGTGCTATCAGAAAGCTGCTTGGAGGAGATACAACAGTTACTAAAGAAACTCTTTCCGCACTAGGTGTGGAACTTGTTTCTGATTATTTCTGTGTTGTTATCGCAACAAGTGAAAAAGCTGATGTGGGAGCTTACTTAAAAGCGCAGAGTCCCAAAACGCTGATACTCCCATTCCAATCTGAATATAGCGGCTCTTTCTTGATAAATGCTGTGCACTCAGAAGATGAATATTTCAATGAGCTTGTGTCTCATGCAAAAGAAGAATCTGTACTTGATTCTTTCTCAATTTCACTTCTTCATACAGGACTCAAATCTATTCAGGATAGCTATATCGAAGCAATTAGCGTGCATGAATATCAAAAAGACCACGATATTGCCTATATGTCTTATTCAGAGCTTATCTCTTCTACAAGACAAAACACGTATCAATATACGCTTGAAGAGAATATGATGCTCCAGAAAGCACTGAAAGAAGGAGAAGCGGAGAAAGCGAAAGCAATAGTCAGCAAAGTTATTGAACGAAACAGAGAAAACGGAGTATCTCCAAAGACTCTGCGTTTTTTGCTCTTCTCTATTAGCGGTACTATAATCCGAACTATCAATAGCTTGGATAGTCATTACAGTGAGGGCGTGCCTGAGATAAAGTTCCCACCTATATTGCAGTCTCTCAACTTCCAGAAGTCTCTATCAGGAGTAGAAGAGATAATCGATGTAACTTGCTACAGCATTAAGGCGATGCTGCCTTCTGCAGATGCATCATCAGAGACATACCAGATATACAAAAAGGTATTGTCATATATACATGATAATTGTTCGAATGCAATGATGAATGTTTCATCTATCGCTGATAATTTTGATATCTCGATTGCGTACCTATCTAGAATATTTAAGAAATACTACGGAAGCAACATATCTGAATACATCACTAACTATCGTCTTGATAAAGCCAAAGAACTTCTATCTGAAGGAGAGAAGGTCAATGACGTAGTTGATAAATGTGGATTTGGTAGTCTTAGAACATTTGCACGTGTTTTTAAGACTGTTGAAGGAATTACACCGGGACAGTATAAATCTTCTGTCTCAAAGGAGAGCTGAATGTTCAAGACAGCTGTCGTTGGCTGTGGAGCTGTTTCAAAAAACCATGGCAAAGCGTTAAAGGATAATGCTTATACTCATCTTGAGTATTGCATCGATATCGACTTTGAGAAAGCTAAGGCCTTTTCAGAGACATATGGAGGTATTCCGCTTACTGACTATAAAGAGCTGTATGGCAAAGATATTGATGTCGTGCATGTTATCACACCACACAATACGCATCCTCAGATTGTCATGGATCTTCTAGATCATGGTTTTAATGTGTTTTGTGAAAAGCCTCTTGCTATCACAGTAAATGAAGCAAAACAGATGATCAGAAAAAGCGAAGAGACAGGAAAGCTTCTAGGCGTCTGTTTTCAAAACCGTCTAAATAAAGCGACTGTGGAAGCAAAAGAGATAATTGAGAGCGGAAAGTATGGAAAGATACAAAGTGGTATGGCTCTTGTTACATGGTATAGAAATGGCAAGTACTATAGCGAATCTCCATGGAGAGGCAAATATAACGGAGAAGGTGGCGGTTGTATCATCAACCAGTCAATCCATACATTAGATCTTGTTGATTACCTTACAGGAGGAGTTGACTCACTCTCTGGCTTTGATGGCAAGCTTCGCGATACTGATGCGTATGAAGTTGAAGATACTGCTATGGCACTGCTGAAGCTGAAGTGCGGTGCTGAAGTAGTAGCTTTCTGCTCAAACTGCTATTTGGGTTCTAAAGTGTGCGATGTTGAGTTAAGGCTTGAGAAGGCTGTGATGAGTGTAAGACAGTCTGGGCTTACGATAGTTGAAGAGGATGGCAATACAATCTTCCATCCAGCTGAAGTCTTAACTGGAGAAAAGTCAGAGTGGGGTGTTAGCCACGGTCTTCTGATAAATGAATATTACAAAGCACTATTGAATGGCACGCCATTTATCGCAGATTGCCATACTGGCCTTGCTGCAGTTTCGATAGTAAATGCTATCCAGCACAGCAAAGGACGATATATCAAGATTGAAAGATAATAAGGAGAATAATAAAAATGGTCACTATTTCTGTTAAAGAAGCAAAAGAAAAGATTGCAAAGATCTTTATGAATGTAGGCGTTAATGAAGATGAGGCTCTGATTATTGCAGATATGCTCGTTGAAGCAGACCAAAGAGGAGTTCACTCTCATGGTATATTGTGCACTGCAAGATATGTCCGCTTAATCAAAGAAGGAAAGATGATTCCAAACATGAACGTTACTGTCGTTAAAGATAACGGTGTCGTTGCTGTTTGGGATGGCAATCACTCAAGTGGTCAGATTCTTGGTTACAAAGCTATGGAAGATGCCATCGAGAAAGCAAAGAAATACGGAGTTGGTGTTGTATGCGTAAGAGGTGCTAACCACTTTGGTGCGCTGGCTTATTACTCACAAATGGCTCAAAGAGCAGGCATGATTGGTACTTCACTTGGAACTGGCGACTCTACTATGGCTCCTTGGGGCGGATGCGAGAAAGTAATTGGCAACAACCCTATCTGTGTTGCTGCTCCTGCAAAGGAAGAAGTCTCTCCTGTCCTTGATATGGCAATGACAGTCGTTGCTAATGGAAAGGTATCAAATATGAAACGTCAGGGCATTACAGAGCTCCCAGAAGGCTGGTGCCTCGATAGAGAAGGTATGCCAACAACTAGCATGAATGACTATTACACTGTCGCTCCTATGGCTGGTTATAAAGGCTGGGGTATGGCTGTTATGATCGATATCTTAGCAGGCACTTTATTTGGTGGTGGAACAGGAGATAGAGCAAAAGACTTTGCAGAAGGACCATCTTTGATGATGATTGCAATGGATGTGAAAGCATTCAATGATGAAGACAAGTATTATCATGATGTTGATGCTCGTATTAAAGAGCTTAAAGCTTCAAAATTCGCTAAAAACTCAAAAGGCATCTTTATGCCAGGTGAGATTGAAGATAATAAATTCAAAACTTCTGAAAAGAGTGGAATGGTAGAAGTACTGCCAGAGAACTTAAAGATGGTAAACGACCTTGCCCTTGATATGGGACTTGAGACTATTTCTTATACAGAATAATAATGGCAATAAAAGGGAAGTGCGATTTGAAAGTACTTCCCTTTGTCGATTAGTTTATTTGAGAGAGATAAATTTCAATTGCGTTATAAAATCTTGCTAGACTATCTCTCCATTCCAAAGCCTATCAAGAAATACTTTCCACGGTATTATCCTGATACCATCATCGGTTGTATGCTCAAAGAGTTCACGGCAGACTATGATATAGTTCTTCACAGCATTCTCATCCATAAAAGCCCTAAGCCCCTTCAGTTCTTTATTTGTGATGTTCTTTGAAGTCTTTATTTCTATGGCGGCCTTACGATCAATCACAAAATCAACTTCATAGCCTTCACGGGTTCGCCAGAAATAAAGATCATCGTCTGTCATGTTGTAGTCAATGTATGCCTTGAGCTCCATAAAGATGTAGTTCTCGAACATCTTGCCATACTCTGTCATGGTCTCTGATGGGACAGGCATCCTGGCAGCAGCTCTTGCAACTCCTACATCGAAGAAATAGAACTTGGATGTATTCACAGGCACCCTTTTTGAACCTTTCCTGTATGGCCTGAGATAGTAGCCGATGAATGTGTCTACAAGTATTTGATACCATTCCTTGATTGTGTCTGCTGACATGCCTATGTCCCTGGACACATTTGAGAAATTCATCAGCTCCGTGTTTTCGGAAGCTGCGAATGTGAGGAAGTTGCTGAAAGTGCCAAGATCACGCCGTTCTCCTTCAGCTGCTATCTCATTGTCGAGGTATCCTCTAACATAGTTCCTCAGCTGCGTCTGATATGATTTAGCCATGAAAGCCTTTGGTAGCATGCCAGTTGCGAAAATAGAATCAAGTTCAGGATTTCTGTCTTTAATCTCCTTCCACACAAGAGGATGCATAGATACAATTCCTGCTCTTCCTCCAAGAAGATTGCTCCCTCTTCTTTTGAGCTTCCTTGCACTCGATCCAGTGAGAAGAAACTGTATATCACTATGCGTCATTATATGCTGGATATCGAGGAGCACAGGAGGGTAGAGCTGAACCTCATCTACAATGACAAAGCCCTCTGTCTTTCCTTTCAGCATCGAACGAAGGAGTACTGGGTTACGTCGAAATGCATCAAGAGTGTCACCGTCAAGAAATGTGATTGAGAGGATAGCTTTCTTCTGAAGCTCATTCTCAATATAGGATGTCTTTCCTGTCATTCTTGGACCAAAGAGAAAAATGGAGTTTTCATCAAGCAAGTTCCCTATTTCAAGAGCTCTTTTTATATATTCCATATTGCTACCTCTAATCGGAATTATATCTGAAAATTCCGAGTCTAACTAGGAATTTGTTGCACTGATGCAAAAAAGATTCTGACTCTCAAAAATGACATTTATTCATTGATTGTTTTTCGGATATAAACAGTGCTTCTACCTTGACCGATTCGTTGAATAACACCTTCTTCAACCAATTTCTTCAGAGCTGATTCAACAGATGAACTACCCAACTCTTTGCCAAACAGAAGGGTATTACTCTAGATGAAGCATTATCTTTTTTTATCACTCTGATACATATCAGTTAATGAGAGATGGTGTCTCTGATATGCACTGCATGAGTGATCAGTACTTGGTAGAAAATCTCCTTGAAGAATGGATGAGAACGAAACAAAGACTATAAGAGTAAGCTGATAATCAGATAATCTTGCCATCCCATAGCCAGTCAAGGAAAAGGTTCCAGGGTAGAAGTGTGATTCCATCATCCGTAGTCCTTGATATATTGTCTCTTGAAACGACAAAGTACTTTTTGAATATTCCCTCTTCTTTTAAAGCTCTAAGCCCCTTGAGGTCTTTGCTTTCATTTACAAGCTTCGTTGTTTTTGTCTCAAGGGCAACCTCATCACCAATTACAAAGTCTACTTCGAATGAGGACTGTCGTGTACGCCAGTATGATAGTTTCTCTTTGCGTTTGTTGTAATCGAGGAATGCTGATAGTTCTTCAGCGATGTATGTCTCAAATAACTTACCGTATTCAGTCTGCGTCTCAGCAATATCTCCAAGTCCGAGAATAGAGCGAGCAAGGCCTACATCGAAGTAATAGAAACGTTCAGTCTCTACAGACTTTCTTTTTTTTGTCTTTGTATATGGAGGAATTGATAAGCCAATCATAGTGTCATAGAGGATGCCATACCATTCTGTTATCGAGCCTCTGCTCATCATTACATCGCTTGCAATGTTTGAGTAATTGATTTCTTCTGCATTTGTAAGAGCTGCGACTTCAAGAAAGCGTTCGAATTTCGGAAGTTGTCTTACTAGGCCTTCGCCTGCAATCTCTTCTTGCAGATAAACATTTATATAATCATCAAGTACATCATCTGGAGTATCTGAAAGGAATACAGAGGGGATCATTCCATATTTTAAAATTCTATCAAGCGTCGGATTGAACTCTCTGATTTCTGGCCAGACAAATGGGTGGAGATTCATCTTTCCAGCACGTCCTCCCAGGAGATTTACACCTTGTTCTTTTAATCTTCTTGCACTTGAGCCTGTAAGAAGGAATCTAATATCTGTCTCTTCAATCAGAAGATGAACTTCATCCAGTAGCTCAGGTACTTTCTGAATTTCATCGATAATCACAAGTCCATCATGAATGCCTCTTGTTTCAATCTCATCGCGCAGGACTCCTGGATCTGTCTGACATCTTCTTCTGATCCTAGCATTGAGAAGTGACCATGACAGTTTAACATCGTCATGAATCTGATTAGCTATCAAAGAGCTTTTTCCTGTTTGCCTTGGTCCAAAAAGAAAAAGAGACTTGTTTTTGAGTTTTGTTTGTATGTCAATTATTCGATGTATATAATTATCCATATGTCTCCTCTACTGTCAGTATATTATTAAATTCGCTATTACTACTAGCGATTTTAATAGAAATTCGCGATTAGGCATAGCGAATATGATACTTTACATATAAGCAGAAAGATGACTAATTGCTATCGATAATGTCTCCAGACCAGAGTTTCTCAAAGAAAACTTTCCATGGAAGAATCAAAATGCCATCTTCAAGCATTCTTGGGCTCTCTTCCCTTGAAACTACAATGTACTTTGAGAAGATTGCTTCTTCTTTGAGCTCTCTTAAGTTTATTAAGTGTTTGTCTTGGACATTCTTTGAGCTCTTAACTTCGATTGCAACCTCATCTCCAATGATGAAATCTACTTCTCTCTTTCCATCGCTTGTGCGATAGTAAGTAATCTCTTTATTTCTCAGTCCACTATAGTCAATATAGGCAATGAGCTCCATTGCGATGTATGTTTCAAATAATGTTCCATATTCAGTCATTGTATCTGTAGGAACAGTCATTCTTGCAATGCTTCTTGCAACTCCTACATCGAAGAAATAGAAGCGAGAGAAAGATGTCTCTTTTCTCTTTTTCGTCTTTCCATATGGCTTTATCTCATTCACCATAAGCGTATCAAGGAGAATCTTATACCATGTCTTTATTGCCTGGCGAGAGACACCGACATCAGATGCAAATGAAGAGAAGTTGATCTGCTGTCCGTTTGATAGTGCTGCTTTTTCGAGAAAGTCAATGAATCCTGGAAGGTCATTGACTTCATTTTCAAGTTGGATTTCACTTTCCAGATATAGACCTTCATATGCTTCTAGTGCTTCATCTGACTCTTCTGAATGAAGGTACATTTCGGGCAATAACCCTGTTTTGAAGATACTATCAAGAGTATAATTGTCACTATCCTTAATTTCAGGATAACAGAGTGGGTGAAGCTTTTTCTCAAAAGCACGTCCACCCAAGAGATTGACACCTCCGCTTTTGAGTTTGCGCACGCTCGAGCCAGTCATTAAAAACACAAGGTTTGTATCTTCGATGAACTGGTGAACTGTATATAGCAGCTGTGGCGCGCGCTGAATTTCATCAATAACGACAAGTCCTTCTTTAAGGCCTTCTGCTTTGAGTGTTTCTTCTAGCAGCGCAGGATTCTTAACTATTCGATAGTATAGAGTGTTGGAGAGTAGGTTCCAATATAGTACAGGTTCTCTGATTTCATTCTTTGCATACATGGATTTTCCACACATTCTCGGACCGATAAGAAATACAGATTTCCTGTCAAGAATTCGATCTAGATTAATGAAACGCTTTATGTATTCTCGCATAATGTACCTCAATAATCATTATATTGCATAAAATAAATTTCAGAAAGTCATTATTTGATGATTATTGACTTTATTAAATTCAAAATATGCTAAATCTAAAAGAATTCATAGCAAGCACACTTATTAATAGGAAATGCGTCTTTGAAGCTCTCTTTTGTGCTTCCTAAACAAAAGAGTGCAGTTAGCTCTTTGATATCTAGAGTGAAATCAAAACTATCTGTATCCTCGATAGTGCATTCTTTATCATTCCAGCTGTACAAGATAGTGCGGTTGTTTTTCTCTATCATCTCATCTGTGATTCTTACTCTGATACTTCCTTCTCCTTTATGTGTAATTGCTTTTAAAGCTTTTTCCAGATTTATGATTCTTGCCATTCCGTGTAGTTTTCTAAAACAAACAACATTTTGGTTGTGTTCAGGAAGATCTCTGAAAAGATCCTGATCAAAGACTGTATTGATTATGAGCTCTTCAAGCTCTGGCAAAGTCTTGAGTGCAAATGTGCTCATTTCTTCGCATGTAAGTCCTATAGATTCTCTTATTACAAAATTCTTATCAGATATCCAATAAGCCATATAACCATGGTCGTTAATTGCATAGTGGTTATATTTCCAATCAAGTGGATCTGTGCGCAGTGCTGTTAGAGCGTACTCTTTTGCTGCGCTTTCATATAATGCATTCATCGTATCTATATCTTCAGTACTTGCAGCTTTTAGAGTTGTTTTGCATCTGAAATAACGCAGAAGATACTCTCTTTTGAAGACTAACTGATCTTTAAAGAAGACAGAAGCATATCCATACCTTGCGTAGTAATTATCAGAGAAAGGATAGAGTACAGAAATAGGGAAGTCTTTATAGTTTTCAAAGAGCGTGGTAAAGAGGCTTTTGATGGCGTCTGTGCCCTTTTTAATGCAAAAAACATCACCAATTCCTACCATGTCTAATGTGCTTTCTTTGTAGCGTACAGAGTATGGAACCATAGAAATCCCTGCAATTATCTTTTCTTCATGTTTTGCGATAAGCGCTTCACGCCAGAAGCTGTGGATGCGTTTTTGCGGATCTTCTTTTATAATGCGGCATGAATCTTCTACAGAAGCTCCATAATCTATATTTCTTTCAAAGGCTTGGTAGCATGCTTTCCTGGATTCGCTCAATGTTTTTTCTGTTACTTTTTCAATCTCTTTAATCTTTATCATAAGGTAATTATAGCATGACTTTATTTAAATAATAAAAAAAGTTCACTAAATTATGTTTTTATTGTTGACAAATGGCAGATATGTGCGAGACTTATTTCAGCGAGTGAAAGAAGTATGGAAGAAAAATATCTCTTGTACATGAATTTTGATGGATTTGCCGATTACTACTATACCGGTAGCGAGAATCGTTTTCCTTCATTGACTTCTTTTATCAGAGAATCTGTTCGTTTCACATCTTGCTACTCTTCAATTCCTTCAATAACAGTTCCAATGCAATGTGCAATCGTAACAGGCACAACCAGCGCTAAAACACACAACTGCTTCAAATACTATGACAGAAGCAGCAATGAAGTAGTGTTTTGCAAACGCAGAGATGATGCTGAGACTGTCGCAGAATCCTTTGCTAAGAATGGAAAGACTGTTCTATCTATTCAGCAATTTGCTGTAGAGAACCATGGCTGCACTAGAACTGATAAAGATCATCTTTACATACAGCCAGAAAAAGACTTTGCTCATAGATTCGATATCTTGATTGATTACTTCAAGAATTGCAGAGTTCCTGGTTTTGAGTTCTCATCATATAGAGATGCTGTTCTATTCTATATTGATGACTTAGATAGTGATGGGCATAACCATCATGCTCCATTTGCTCATACTGAGGCTGAAAGGGTAGAGAAAGTCCAGAGAAAGCTAGAGCTAATTGATAAGCGTCTTGGAGAGCTTATCGAACTCTTAAAAGAATCAGGTCTCTATGAAAAGACTACTATTCTTCTGACAGCTGACCATGGAATGGTTGGTTTCAATACTCCTTCTTATAAAGAGAGGCTTATCAGAGATCTTTCTGATATTACTGGATTGAAAGTTACAGCAGAGGTTGAAAAGGCTAGTGAGAATGACTTCTTGTTAATAGGTGATACTATCCAGGCTCAAGTCTATTTCATGACTGAGAAAGCAAGAGACGCTAAGCTTAAAACGCAAGTTGAAGCTCTTCATTACGTTGAAGCTGTGCTAACTCGCTCAGAGCTTGATGAGATGGGTATTGCATCAGAATATGCAGATCTTCTGATCTCTCCAAAAGCAGGAGTATGCTTCTTCTCTCCTGATAACCTCCCTCGTGATGTTCGTTTTGCTTCTCATGATTCACTCTCTGAAGAAGCACAACATGTATTTGCGCTTATTCATGATCCGAATGTTGAGCCAAAGGTAGTTAATGAAAAGATTTGCATTATTGACTTGATGCCTTCTTGTCTTAGCTTGCTTGGCTATCCTAAATTGAAAGATGCAACAGGAGAAACAAGACTATGAATGAAAACAAAGGATTAGTTAACAAAACTAGCACGATGCAACATGTAATCTCTACTTTCTACCGAAAAACTGTAGCATCTAAGAGTGAAGTCATCGCTCACACTGGGCTTTCACCTGCCAGTGTGAACAATCTCATTCAAAGCTTCGTAGAAGAAGGTATTTTAGAAGAGACTACACTAGGCAAGTCGAGCGGGGGACGTCCTCCGATGCTCTATAAGCTCTGTGATGGTGTGTTTAACGTGCTTAATTACAGTGTGACAGCTGATGGGATTATCGCATCAATCTGTGATCATAATGGCAATATCTTATATTCAAAAATGCTGAGCTGCAAAATGCAAGGAAGAGAAGCTTTTACAGAAGCATTCAATAAGATCACTAAAGAGATTCAGGCAAATACTCCGCTCTTTGATACTGTCAAGGCAATTGGAATGATGATGCCTGGCGTCTTAAGTTATTCAGATTGTATTGTTACTCTTTCTAACCCTCTGAAGCTTTCAAAGTTTGATGTATCAAAGATGGTTGAAGAGACATTTGGTAAAAGCATGAACTTATCATTGTTCCATGACTCAGATGCATTGCTGCTTGGTGAATATTTCTTTGGCTCTCATAAGAACAATTCCAATATGGCATATGTATATGTTGGAAAAGGTATTGGCTTATCAATCATAACCAATGACCATCTATTCTCCTCAGACAATTGTGGCATGGAGCTTGGTCATACTGTTATCGATATGAATGGTGAGCAATGTGCATGTGGGCTAAGAGGTTGTGTTAATACAATCCTTGGCTCAAAGAACATAGTTGATAGATATCTTAAGCTTTCAGAAAACAAAGTGCTGGATATATCAAAGCTTGATTATAAGCGACTCTATGAACTCTCAGAGGAGGGCGATGAAGCAGCGCTTCAGGTCATTAGAGAACAAATCAAAGTGCTTGGTATCACATTGATCAATATAGTAAACCTCTTAAACCCAGGTGAAATCATCCTCGGTGGCGATATTGCATCAGTGCCATCGATGATTAATGAAGTTCAGGAATTTGTAAGAGCTAATTCTCTTATGCCATTTGGCAAGGTGACACATGTTAAAGGCAGTAAGCTCGATATCTCCTGCAGCCTTATGGCTATGGCAGTAAAAATTAGTGGTGAATTGTTTTTTAGACAATCTATATAAAAACAAAAAGGAGAAATAAGGTGAAAAAACTAATTGCTTTGTTAAGCATTCTTCTCGTTGCATCTTGTGTTTTATTTGCACAAGGTTCTAAGGAACAGCAGGCTCCAGAGGGCCCTGTTACAATCAAGTATTGGCAACATTCTTCTGCTGCCAGAGATGAGATGATGGGCAAGATCGTTGAAATGTTCGAAGCAGAGAATCCTGATATCCATGTTGAATTGGAATTCATTCCAGAAGCTGATTACACATCCAAGATTGTTCCAGCTCTTTCTACTGCTACAGCTCCAGACGTATTCCAGATTCAGGGTGGTATGGTATCACGCTTGGCAGAAGCTGGTTCTATCCAGCCACTGGACGAGAAAGTCATCTCTGCAAAAGAGATTGCCAATGACTTTGTTCCAGCAACAGTAGATGGACTTAAGTATGATGGCGAATACTATGGTATGCCAACAGATACTCAGACTATCGTTCTCTTGTGGAACAAGGCTCTCTTGAAAGAAGCTGGCCTAGATTGGGAAAACGGTCCTCAGACTTGGGATGAGTTCTTCGACTATGCTAGAAAACTCACAAAGTTTGATGCTCAGGGTAATATGATTCAGTCTGGTTGGGGCGGAAAAGGCTACTGGCCTGAAGTTGCTTCATATGTCATTTCACACGGTGGCACAATCAACAACGCAAAGGGCGAATTCTGCATTGCAGATGATCCTAAGACAGTAGCAGCCATCAAAGAATATGCTTCTCTATATAGAGATGACCATGTTTATGATACAAAGTTCTCAAAGAACTGGGCAGGCTTCAGACAGGGCCTTGTAGGCATGATGCTCGGTCACCCAGCTATGATTGGCAACCTTGTAACAACAGCTCCTAACCTTGACTATGGCGTAGCATTGATTCCTGCATATAACAACTCACGTGCAACTTGCGTAACTAGCTGGGCATATGTAATGAGCGCTAAAGCTCCAAGCGAAGCAGCTTCTAAGTTCATCAAGTTCCTAGGTTCTGAAGAAGTTGAGAAGATGTGGACACTTAAGACTGGTGAGCTTCCTGCAAGAAAGGCACTGCTCAATGACCCAGAACTCTCACAGAATCCTAAAGTTGCAACAGCTATCCACTCCCTTGAAGATTCTTTCGTAGGTACATTGCAGACTGGTGGTTACAACTCAGCTTGGAGCCGTGGTTTTGACAGAATTCTAAATACAGATGAACCTATCGAAAACATTCTCCGTGATATGCAAAACGAATTAAACGAAGAGCGCGAAGGCGTTTGAGTTTTCACTTGGACATAGGCATGTGGTCTTCGGGCCACATGCTCTTATAGGAGAATTTATGTCGAGGGATCTTCAGAGTAAGAGAAAAATAAACAGTATGACGATAGCGCCTTATTTGTTTATCGCGCCAGCAGTCATTTATATTATCTGTGTTACTGTCATACCTGCTGTTATGGCACTGCCTATCAGTTTCACTAACTGGTCAGCATTAAGTCCGAAAAAGACATTTGTTGGCATTTCAAACTACAAAAAACTTTTTCATGATGCAGCCTTTGGCAAGTCATTGATTGTTATGTCCAAGTTCTTTATCTACGTTCCGCTTGTAATGGCATTTGGACTTATCGCTGCATTATTATTGAATACCTCTTTTAAAGGTAAGGGGTTCTTCAGAGTTGTATTCTATGCCCCAGTAATTACCAGTACTGTCGCTACTGCAATTCTTTTTGAATGGTTCTATCAACCAACATTCGGACTGTTCAATGCAATTTTGAAAGCACTCAGTCTACCAACCTGTGGTTGGATTTCTGATTCAAATACAGCTGTTATGTCGATCATCATCTTCAAAGTCTGGAAGGGCTTTGGTGGTTGTATGCTCATTTATCTTGCCGGATTGCAGGATATCGGAGGTGAGATTGCTGAAGCTGCGACTGTCGATGGCGCTAATGGATGGCAGAAATTCTGGCACATCACATTCCCGCTTTTGAAGCCAGCTCATGTCTATCTCCTGATGACCAACATAATCGGTGTATTCATGATTTTCCAGGAGACTTATATGCTCGAAGGCCCACTCTCCAGTACTAAGACTGCGGTCAACTATATCTATGAGAAAGCATTCGAGAGCTTCAGGATGGGTTATGCATCCGCAATGAGCTTTATGATGTTCATAGTTATTATGGCTATTACTGTCATCCAGCAGAAAGTCACAAAATTCGAAGTAGTTTAAGAGGGTAAGCATGCAGAAAAAAAGATTGATTTCAGGGATTGTTTACTATATATGCATGAGCGCGCTGTCCATCGTTGTTGCTTTCCCATTTGTTTGGATGGTCATGTCATCCTTTAAGACCTCTCCGGAGTTCTATTACTTAGTTCCGACTTTCTTTCCAGAGCATTTTATCTGGGATAACTATCTGGAGCTGATTCAGAAGTGGAACTTCCTGAGCTATTACAAGAACAGTATCTTCATTACGTTGGTACAGGTTCTGGCAAACCTCTGCATTGTACTCTGTGCTGGTTATGGATTTGCAAAGTATGAGTTTAAAGGAAAGATCTTCTTCTTTGTCATGATACTCTCATCTACCATGATTCCATGGGTTGCGACTATCATTCCACTGTATATATTGGCAAACAGCTTATCACTTGTTGATACTTATCTAGGTCTCATAATCCCAGGCATGGCTAATGCATTCAATATCTTCCTTGCCAGGAACTTTATGACATCGATTCCAACTGCGCTTATTGAGAGTGCGAGGATTGAAGGGGCTGGAGAATTCAAGATCTTCAGCAACATCGTCATACCAGCTGTTAAGCCTCTGATTGCTGTAATAACAATCCAGAAGATGATTGACTCATGGAATGCTTTCCAGTGGCCTCTCCTTGTAACTAACAGTGAGAGCCTCAGAACTATTCCGCTTGCTATCGCAAAACTCAGCAGTCAGTACTATGATTCTTACAACTTGAAGATGGCAGCTGCGACTCTGGCTATCATACCAGTCCTGCTAGTTTACACGATCTTCCAGCGTTACTTCGTTGAAGGTATTACATTAAGCGGTATCAAATAGTATGGAAAAGGTTGATTGGCACATACATTCTAAGTTTTCAGATGGTCAGCAGACAGTGCCAGAACTGATAGAAGCGTCTAAGCGTCTTGGTCTTACGTCTATTGCTATTACTGACCACTTTGACCCTTATGACTATTCGCTAAGGAACAGAGAAGCAACTGATGATGAGCTTATCGCTCATCTTAAGAATATCAGAGAAGAAGGGGAGAAGTCCGGTATTAAAGTGTTTGCAGGAATTGAGACTGCAACAGGCAAAGATGGTGCTCTGCGTCTTTCAGATAGAGTCATGAGCGTGGCTGATCTCATAATATGCAGCGCGCACTATGTTGAGCATGATGATATCGAGATAGTGCCAGGAGAAGTCTTCAATGACAGATACTGGGAAGCATATAAGCTTTTATTGCTCTCACAGGCTGAGAATGAAGCAGATGTTGCAGGACACCCAGAAGGATATCTTCCAACACTCAATATGATTGGCTCTGCTACATTTGAAGAGCGACAGAGAATCAGAGCTGAAGTTGCTGAAAGATACCTTGATAAAGAGTTCTATATCGAATATGGAACACGACTAAAAAAGAGTGGCAAAGCATTCGAAATCCATGGTGCAAGTGGAACACCAAGAAAATGGGTACTCGATCTGCTATCAAGTCTAGGCGTCTGTTTCTCTATAGGAAGCGATGCTCATGATCTGCCACTGCTTGGAAAAAATGAACGAGCCTGGGCTTTATGTGAAGCTTCAGGCTATATGATAAAAGAACCATTAGGTAAAAGGAGATTTTCGATATGCAGAAAGTAGCATTGATAGGCTGTGGAACAATGGGAAGGACACATGCAAATGGTTATCTGTCCATTCCTGAAGCTAAAGTTGTTGCAGTTTGCGATATTAATGCTGAAAAAGCAGCTAAGCTTGCATCACTTCATGGTGCAAAGACTTATAATGATTATAAAACAATGGTAGAGAATGAGGATATCGATATCCTTGATATATGTCTCCCAACTTTCCTTCATAAGCAATATGCAGTTGATGCAATGAAGCGTGGTCTCAACGTATTTTGTGAAAAACCTATTGCATTGAAAGTTGAAGACGCAGAAGAGATGATCATGACAGCTAAGGAGTGCAACGTTAAGTTCAGCGTTGGCCATGTAGTTCGCTACTTCCCATCATACCATCAGGTCAAAGAAATGACAGAGGCTGGTCGTCTTGGCTCTCCTCGTTTGATCAGAACTACCAGAAACCAAGGTTTCCCTGGCTGGAGCTGGGAGAACTGGTACCAGGATTATTCAAGAAGCGGTGGCCCTATCGTAGACTTAGTCATTCATGACTTTGACTGGATTCTAGACACTTTTGGCGATGTTGAGAGAGTTTATGCTTCATCTTTTAATGGAGACGTTAAAGGACAAGAGCACTGCATATGTATCCTGAGATTGAAAAATGGTGCTATGGCTCATGTTGAAGGCTCTTGGGCATATCCACAAGGTTCTATCTTCAGAATGACTTATGAAGTTGTTGGAACAGATGCCCAGGTTGAATATGACTCTGTTTCTGATGCGCCTATCCATTTGCAGACCAATATTGATGGTGTCCATCATGATACCTTTGCAAACCCAATGCTCGGCCTCTCTGATCCATACACAGCTGAAATCAGATCATTCATCCTTTCTGTTGAGAACAACAGGGATCCTGAAGTAACTGGCGAACAGGCATTGAAGGCTTTGAAAGTAGCACTTGCCTGTGTTGAATCATCAAAGACTCAGAAAGCTGTGGTAATCAAATAGGAGGGTGGAAATGAAAAAGATCAGAATTGGTGTTGTTAGTTTTGAACACATGCATGCATTAAGCTATACCACCGCACTTAAGAATATCCCAAGTGCTGAACTTGTAGGTATCGCTGATGAGAATGAATTCAGAGGCACTAAGATGGCTGCTAAGTTCAAGACTGCATATTATAAAGATTATAAAGAGCTCTTAGACCAGAATCTCGATGGCGTCATCATTTGCACTTGCAATGCAAAACACTGTGAAGTAAGTGTTGAAGCTCTTAAGAGGGGTATTCATGTACTCGTTGAAAAGCCATTTGCAATGAATCCTGCTGAAGCTAAGCTTATGCTTGATACTGCAGCTGAGAATAATAAGCGCATCATGAATGCTTTCCCAATGCGTTTCAATCCAAACATCGTAGAAGCTAAGAAGATGGTAGATGAAGGAAAGATCGGAGATATCTTATGCATCACAGGCATCAACCATGGTAAGATTCCATCAGGCTGGTTCATTGATAAGAAGCTATCTGGTGGTGGTGGAGTAATGGATCACACTGTCCACCTTGCAGATTTAATCCGCTGGTTTACAAACAGTGAATTCGTTTCTGCATATTGTGAAAGCGGAGACCTCTTGCACAATCAGAACATCGACGATACAGGACTCGTTATGGCTAGGCTTTCAAGTGGCGCTTTTGCTACTATTGACTGCTCATGGGCTCATCATAAGAACTATCAGATCTGGCCTCAGGTTGATATGGAGATCATCGGAACTAAGGGCACTCTTGAAGTCAAAGGCTTTGCCCAGGTCAATCACATAGTTGATTTTGCAGGCAATAAGATTGAAGATATTGTTTGGAATGAAGATGGAGACGAAGGCCTTATCAGAGAGTTTGTCGATGTTTGCTTAACAGGTAAGCAACCTCTTGCTTCAGGTCTTGATGGCGCTAGAGCTCTTGAAGTCGCTACTGCTTCTTACAAGTCTACAGAAAGTCATGAACCTGTTGAAGTAGAACATATCGTTACAAAATACGGAGCATAAAGATGAGTAACTATCGAGTAGCTGTAATCGGGTGTGGCAAAATCTCAGTAATGCACACTGTATCGCTTTTGAAGCAGGATAATGTAGATTTAGTCGCTGTTTGTGATATTAAAAAGGATAGAGCAGATGCTGCTGCTCTACGCTGCAATTGCAAAGCGTACTATGATTACAAAGAGATGATCGAGAGGGAAAATCTCGATAGCGTCCATGTATGTACTCCTCACTATCTCCATCCAGAGATGGTAATCTATGCACTTTCTAAGGGCCTTCATGTGCTTACAGAAAAGCCTATGGCAATAAACTATGAAGATGCTGTAAAGATGGCTGAAGCAGCTGAAAAAGCAAATAGGCATCTTTTAGTCAGTTTCCAGAACCGTTTCAACCCAGGTTCTCTATTGATTAAAGATACTCTTGAGTCTGGAAAGCTTGGACGCATTATCTCAGCTCGTGCTATGGTTACCTGGGATCGAAGTGATGAGTACTATTCTCATAGTGATTGGAAAGGTACTTGGGATAAGGAAGGTGGTGGCGTTATCATTGACCAGGCTATCCATACTTTGGACCTGATGAACTGGTTCATCGATAGTCCTATAAAGGAAGTCAATGCTGCAATAGATAATCGCTGCCACGATATCATAAAAGTAGAGGATAGTGCAGAAGGTCTTATTCGCTACCAAAATGGTGTTAACGCTTGCTTCTTTGCTATCAACTACTACGGCTATGATGCTCCTGTTGAGATAGAGCTTTACTGTGAGAAAGGTATTGTGAAGCTAGTAGGAGAGAGAGCTAGCATCAAGTTCAATGATGGATCTGAAGCAATTGCTGACAGAAACCCAACAGAGTTCTTTGAGTTTGGGGATGTTAAGCAGTATTGGGGTGTTGGTCATATGAAAGAGATTACTTATTTCTACTCACACCTTGATGACAAAGAGCTAAAGAACAGTGCTGAATCTGTACTTGATTCTCATAAGCTTATCTTCTCTATCTACAAAAGCGGTAAAGAGAGAAAAGCAATTAAGTTCTGATTTGATTGTTAAGAATTCCTCTTATTGGATTAATCCAGTAGGGGGAATTTCTTTTCTAGCATATAAATAGCAGCTAAAAACCTTAATCCTGAAGATCTATTCTTGTATTCAGAATAGTTCTACACGACCAAGCAGCATGTCTATCAGATTGCAATGGAAGATCCCCATTTCATCATAGAAGCTGTGTGGAATATCCATTCGAATAATGATTTTCTTGAAAAAGTCATTTGCCAGCATCAGCGACTGAAGTTCAGTTGATTCTTTTTTATTTGTATCAATCTGAAAAGCTGATTGAATATAAATCTTTTTATCAGCACTATTTACAATAAAGTCGATTTCTTTTTGCTTATTTGCGCCTTCTCTTCTGTCTGTTACAACACCTACGTCAACTGAATATCCTCTGCGTATCAGTTCGTTGTATATGATGTTCTCCATAATATGGCCTGGATCATATTGTCGATAGTTCAGTCTAGCATTTCGTAGCCCGACGTCGGTGTAATAGTATTTGTTAGGGTATTTGAAATAGGTTTTTCTTTTGACATCATAACGCTTTGCCACAGAAATAAGAAATGAATCGATAGTGTATTCTATATAGTTTGAAACTAGCGCGGAATTAACTTTTTCATTCTTGATACTACTCAGAGCATTAGCAATATTTGTAGGATTTGTCAGAGAACTGATTTGAGACGCAAGAAAATCCAGAATGTCATTCAGTATATCCACATGTTCAATACTATTACGCTCAATAATATCCTTAACGTATAGTTCGCTATACAAAGACGATAAGTATTCTTTTTTGTCACTTTCATCTGATAATGCAAGAAGTCTAGGCATTCCGCCATATAGCATATATGTATCTAGAGCTTTTCTTTCATCACCGCCAACATATGAATAGAATTCTTCAAATGACAATGGAAATACATGAATTTGGGTTGCACGTCCACGGAACTCAGTAGCGATGTCTTTAGATAGGCCTTTTGAGTTGCTGCCTGTCACATACACATCTAGATTCTTATATGATTTTAGCTCATTGAGCATGTCATATATCGAAACTTCAATGTTGCCATTTTCTTTGTCAATGATTTTTGCTGTTAGCTGTACCTCGTCAATGAAAAGATAGAACTTTTCATCTTTCCTTTCAGATATAACACTCTCAACATACTTACAAAGTGTGATAGGATTTCTGAATTTATAAAAGCGTCTTTGATCTAATTCGATTTTAATGATGTTTTCTTCTGGGGCACCTTGTGAGAGTAGGTACTCAGAGAATAGGTCAAACAGTAGCACTGACTTTCCACAGCGTCGAATGCCAGTGATCACTTTGACTTCACCATTCCACATATGACGGATTATGCGCTTCAAATAAAAATCACGTTTAATCATACTCATGCACCTTGTACTTACGACATTCACGTCGCTACTTTTATGTATTGTAAAGCATGATATTATAATAAACAACAGATAATTAACACAAATATATTAAAGTTACGACATCCACGTCGCTACTTTTATGTGTTATCAGTGAATCATTAATGATTATTCACAAAAGTGCTTTCTTGCACCGTGTTGTTGAATTCTTACCTGTCTTCCGTCGTTTTACTCAATTCCTAGTACTCTGATTCTAAATCCAAGGAATAATCGAATATATTTTTGATTTCTTTTTCTGTAAGATAAAGAGCATCTAGACACAATCATTTCTGAATTTACCGATATGAATTGAGCCAGAATTCGATTTGGGGCAAAAAACGGGTCTTTCGAC
>CAKQJZ010000012.1 GCA_934247875.1 uncultured Spirochaetales bacterium | reverse complement strand
AACACCCTATGGGCCATTTTTATCATTCTTGTTTCTTGGCCAATAGGAAGGGAAATATGTATTTCTTAGATTGAAGTGGCTATTTGATGGTTTTTCTATAGTTCAATAATTTGGGATTCTTTTATTCTATTTCTGAGAGCATTCTTTGAGTTTTTCCAAGTTCAGTATCTCAATCTGGTTTCTGGAAAGTGAGAGTATATTGCTAGTGCAGAGCTTATAGAGAGTCCGCGAAACAACTTCTCGTTTTGTTCCTATATTCTCTGCAAGCTCTTGGTGGCTTATGTGGATTGTAGTGCTATCATAGGCCTCTTTATGGTCTAGAAGGTATCTGGCGACATTCTTCTCGACCGTTGCGTGAAGGCGCTCTCTGATCATTATAGTCAGCTTCTCAAGTGCTTTAGCTAGGTAATAATCTGTGCTCAGTAATAGGTTTGGGTATTTAGTTTCTAGACTTGAATATACGTCTTCTTCAATCCTGATAACAGTTACATCTTCTTTTGCAATAAGCTCTATATGTGTATTGATGTTTCCAATAAGAGAAGGGGATGCAAGCATTGAGGCATCGCCGCTTTTGAGATAGTAGAGAAAGACAGAGCTAGTCTCAGTGTAGTATCTGGCTTTGAGTATCCCGTCTAGGATTATAAGCACGCCAGTCTGCTTTGTGCTCTTATGCCTCCAGACAATGCTGTTCTTCTTGTATGTTTCAATATGAGCTGCTGAAAGAAGCATATTAATGTCTCTTTCATTCATCTCTTTGATGCCACCAAATCTTTCTTCAAGATATTTCTGAATATCTACCATGCATTAATGATATATGAGCTAGTCAGGCAAGAATAGCAATAATACTCATTTCTTTGGTAGAATCTTCTTGTGGATGAGAAGATTCTAAAGGAAAGCCTTCCTTTTTTCAGTGAGCTTCAAGATGAAGATAAGCAAAGCTTAAGCTACTCTTCATATACTCAGAAGCTTCTGAGTGGCGAGATACTTATGAATGCTGAACTTGGCTGGATATGCAATAGCATTATCTATGTGCTTTCAGGGCGGCTTAAGTGCATGATTCGTAATGATAAAAATGAAAGCTGTATTCTTTATTACCTTGAGAAGGGCACATATTGTGTACTTTCAGCGGCCCAGGTGCTATATAACATTGAGATTCCTTTGGAGATAATCGTAGATAGTGCTGAAGCTGAAGTCTTGAAGATTCCGATTCATACATACCTCTCTGTGAATCAAAAGTATCCTTTTGTAGCTAGATTTACTCGGCATCAATTCACTGACCGTTTTACAGATATTGCATATATCCTTGGAGAGAAAGTGTTTAAGACGTCTCGACAGGTTCTCGCAGGTTTTCTTTATGAGCGCTTCAACCAAGAAGATGGTCCTCTTTGTATTACAGAATCCTTTATATCTTCCTCTATTGCTGTTTCACGCAGTGTAATTGCGAAATATTTAAAAGAGATGGAAGAGAACGGCATAATCAAGCATGAGAGAGGCTTTATTGAGCTTCTTGATGGCGAAGCTTTGATGCGTATTCTCTAGTATCATAGTCTCTGTCGAAAAGTCACATAAATAGAGATTGTTTACTCCTATGTAGTCCATTAGAATCCAATCAGTACTTTTTTATTGATAAAAGGAGATTGATTATGGCAGAAAAGTATCTTGATTGCCTAGGAGAGGCATGCCCAGTACCACTAGTTAAGACTCAGAATGCACTTGCAGAACTTAAAGCAGGTGATGTGCTTGTTGTAGGAATAGACCATACATGCGCAATGAAGAATGTTCCAGATTGGGCTCGTTCACAGGGCTACAACGTCGAGATTGACGAAGTAGGCGAAGGTGAATGGGAAGTAATCATCGAGAAGAACTAAGTTCAAGTAGGTCGATATGGAAAATAACGAAATTCAGCCAACACTTTATGAAAGATTACTTAAGAAAGAGTGGTCATATTATACAGGCGCTGTAATGGTAAGCTTGATAGCTATGACGCTATTAGCTCTGACAGGCGGAACTTGGGGTGCATCTGGTCCATTTGGCATCTGGGGCGCTAAGTTCTTCTCTCTATTCTTTGGATTAGATGAGAATGGCGCTATTCTTGGAAACAAGATTGGCTCATATAGTTTCTTCACACATAAGTTCAGCGTCATCGATATAGCAATGACATTCGGAGCTCTGATCTCTTGCTTGTTAGCAGCTGAGTGGAAGATCAGAAAGATCAAGCACTGGAAGCAGTTTGCAGCAGGTATTCTCGGAGGCTTCTTGATGGGTATCGGCGCAAAGCTTGCTGGTGGATGTAATATTGGAGGCCTTTTCAGCCAGCTGCCTCAGTTTACTGGAAACGGTTGGGTATTCCTTCTATTTGTTTTCATCGGTGCAACACTTGGTGGAAAGCTTTTGAAGTTCTTCATTCCACCATCAAGTGGCAAGAGACCTAATAGGAAGAGACTTACTCCAGAGGAGAGAAAGAGAAACCAGAGAATCCAGATAATCATTGGTGCAGTATTGCTAGTTGCTCTTCTAGTTCTGGGGTTTGTGCTTGCTTCTCGTGATGCAAAGTATGCTAATGTCCCATACTGGATTGTCATCGGACTTGGCTTTGGCTATGTAATGCAACGCTCAAGATTCTGCTTCACAGCAGCTTATAGAGATCCGATGCTGACTCATGAGACAAAGCTTACAAAGGCAGTGCTTGTAGCATTTGCACTATGTTCAATATTCTTCTTTGGCTACCACGTAAACAAGTATGGCCTTGATTTAAGTGCAGCTAAAGGTCTTCCTGGCTCTCCAATAAGCCTTAACCTGATGATTGGCTCATGCTTATTTGGTATCGGAGCAGTTCTAGCAGGTGGCTGTGCATCAGGCACATTCGTAAGAATGGGCGAGGGATATGTACAGACATACATTGCATTCGTTGGTTTTGCACTCGGTGGATTCTTGGGAACACCTCTAGTAGCTTCTACTAAAGGAACATTCTTAGCTTCTGGTCCTAAAGTATATCTGCCTTCTATTTTCGGCTATATTCCAGCTCTTATCATCCAATTGCTTCTGCTAGTAGGTCTTTGGATCTTAGCTGACTGGTGGGAAAGAAAGAAGAGAGTGAACTAATGGAAAAGAGAATCGAGAACTATGATGTAGTAGTAATCGGAGGAGGTGCTGCAGGAATGACTGCAGCTATCTACTCTGGCAGAGCAAGACTCAAGACGCTTCTGATTGAGAAGAGCTTGAAGGGGGGACTTGCTACATATACAAGTGAGATTGAGAACTATCCTGGTTTTCCTGAAGGAATAGATGGAACTGCGCTTATGAATCTCTTTGATAAGCAAGCCAAGAAATTCGGAGTTGCAACAAAGCTTACTGATGTCAAAGAGATAACAAAGGGCGAGGGATATTGGAATGTATCGACATTCCGCACCGATTACCACGCAAAGGCAGTTATTGTTGCTACAGGAGGCAGACCTCGCTTAACAGGTGCACCTGGTGAAGATAAATACTGTGATAAAGGCATAAGCTTCTGTGCAACTTGTGATGCTGCTCGTTATACAGGCAAGAAGGTCCTTATTATAGGAAGCGGTGATGCCGCAATCGAAGAAGGTCTTTTCTTAACAAGATTCTGTTCTGAAGTATGGGTTTCTGTAGTTCATGAAGAGGGCAAGATGGATGCTAATGAAGTAGCTCGTGAGAAAGCCCTCAATAATGATAAGATGCACTTCATCTGGAACACTGGTGTCGATTCTTTTGAAGGTGATGAGATGCTAAAGCGTGTTAATCTCAAAAACCTCAAGAGCGGAGAAATCATCCCAGTAGATGTAGATGGCTGTTTCTTATTTATCGGATACCTTCCAAACACAGGTTTCCTAAATGGTCTTCTTACTCTAAGCGAGAGAGGTTATATCATAACAAATGAAGATATGGAGACTAACCAGCCAGGCATTTTCGCAGCAGGCGACATAAGACAGAAGACGCTGCGCCAAGTATCTACATGCGTTGGCGACGGTGCTGTTGCTGGCTTCATGGCAGAGCGCTATATCGGAGAACTTGAGACTATAGAGACAAAGATCCTTTCAAAAGACAAAGTGCTTGCATATTTTTATGATGCTAGTGAAGAAGGAGACAGAGCAATGCTTACGAAAATCGAGCAGCTTGCAAATGAGCATAGCTTAGAGCTTGCCGCTATCGATGTTTATAAGAGCGATAAGATTCAGAAAATCCTCAACGCTCCAAAAGCTCCATCTGCAGTTCTCTTTGAAAGCGGAAAGAGCACTCTCAGCTACTCACTTGAGAGCCAAGCAAACCTTGAAGAGATAAAGAAATCTCTTGTTTGATATCCATCCAGGCTTCGGCCTGGATCTTTATTTATAGTGCACTATAGTCATAATCTGTTAGCCACGCATATGCAGGTGTGACATTGATTGTCTTCCCTTTTTCGATGATTTCTTTCTCATCATAGGCTGTGATGATTAAAAGGTTATCGCAACCAGTAGCTTTGGATGCGAGAAGCAGTCCTTTCTTTTCCCTATCAAATATCTTTTTGTTGGAGATGTCATAAGACACTTGGATTAACTCAATTACTGACTTTCCTTTGCAAACAACGAAATCAGTTTCACCAGCACTATCTTCATAGTAGTAGATATCACACTCAAGCGGTCTGTAGCGTTTAAGAAGCTCTATGTAGACAATAGTCTCAAGCCTCCAGCCAAGGTTCTCACCAGCCATAGCATTCTCTCTGTTGTTCATGAAAGCAACATCTACTGCATATGCTTTCTCATCACGTATTCTCAATTTGCTTTTATATGATAACTTTTTGATCCCACTGAAAAGGTAAGCATTCTTTGCATAGCTTAAATAGTTTTCTGCAGTATGATCAGAACGTAGACCAAATAGTTTTTTGAGTTCAACGTAATTGATCTTTGTAGGTGCATTATTGAGAATATGCTGAACTAAATTCTCAAATGCTGCTTTGTACAAAATAGAGTAGCGGTGTTCTATATCCTTTTTCAGAATGCTGTCTACTAAAGTGTTTATATAACTCTGTTTTCTCTTCTCATAAAGCAGCTCAGGAAAGCCTCCGTCATGGATGTAAGAATCAAATGCAGCACTAAGCAATCCCTTCTCTTTAGTGGTCCCATGAGCTTTGCTTATGTTTTTGGCTTGGCAATACTCACTGAAAGAAAATGGATATAGTTCAGTTTTCATATGTCTTCCAGTAAGATGAGTTGCAAGTTCGCCGCTTAATAGTTTTGCATTGGAACCTGTGATAAGTATGTGCATACCAGTGCGCAGCAACCTATTCACAAACAGGTACCACTCTTTTATGTTCTGAATCTCATCGATGAATAAGTGATTGAAATCACCATATATTTTATATAAGCATTCGAGGATCAGATTGAGTTCATCTGATGAAATATCTGATAAACGCTCATCGTCAAAGTTTATATAAGCAAAATTAAGGCCAGACTTTTTAATGACATTAAAGCACATAGTAGACTTTCCTGATCTTCTGATTCCAATGACTACTTGTGCCAGTTTGCTGTTAAGGTTGATCAAAGCTTCTTCACTTCGAGTGCAGTACTCTTCTTTGAGCGCTCTTTCTAGTTCTTCTTTCTGCTCTAATAGAACTGTCTCTATTTGTTTCCTATCCATAGCTTTAGCATGTATTACCTAAGCTATTATGTCAACAAAAAGTGCGATATTTCAGAGTTTTCAACATTTAAAACTGCGATAAATCAGAGATTTTGAGACTAAAAACTGCGATATTTCTGAGATTTTGGAAGTTAAAAACGCGATAAATCAGCACTTATAATCGAAACACATTCTTTAAGAGCTCTATGCCGGTATCTGTTTTAAAGAGACTCTTCATAGTGTTCCTGATGTTTTCTTTGCTTTCATTGTGCTCTTCTGCATTGACTAAGTAATCAGCTTCTAAGAGTATCTGATGATCAATTGAAGTTACTCCGATTACAGTGTGGTGATGTGATACAAGGTATATGATGCGTTCAAGTGTTGTTTGTTCTATATCAGTATCCTTAAAGAAATCTCTGAGAATGTGTTCACTTTCAGCTTCTTGATACTTTCCATTAGCGTTCCCATATTTTGCTCTGCAAAATGGACATGAAATATCATGGACTATAGCTGCAAGCTCAAGTGTGTATTGAGTCTTAGCGTCTAAGTTCTCTCCCTCTCCAATAGTCTTTGCATAGCTATAGACTTTGAGTAGGTGGTTAATATCATGATTGGTTTCATCTGGTCTTGCGATTATACGTCTAATTACATCACTTGGTTTCATAGTGACTTTAATTTTATCATCCTTGAATTGAATTAGAAATAGTTCGATACTCATTCTATGGCTAATGGTGAAGAAGATCTCTTAGAGAAGAATAAAGACAGACTTAAACCTACTCCAGAAAAGCGCTATAAAGGCTGGAGCAGAAGGCTAGGCAGAGAAGATTCTGAGATGCTTTTAGAGAAAGCAACAGCTTGGAGTGGGTATAAACGCGACAGAAAATATGATGATGAGTCATAGCAGTTTCTATACATTGTTGTTTAATAAATATTGAAAAATATCGAACATTTTGGATGTTTCTTGTATTATTTTCGCATTTAGCATCTAGTGCTTACCTTGAATATTGAACATTTCTAAACCAATCTGTATATTATCTTACGTTTATGAATAAGAAAATAAATTTAAGAAAATATATAAATAAGATAATATGCGGGGCCTCTGTATTGTTATTAGCAGCATGTACAGTAACACCTGAGGCTGTGGAAAGAGCGGAGCTTAAACCTGCTGTAACGACAATTGCAGCACCTGTAATATCTGATGTGACAGTGAATCATAATGCTGATTCCCCATCAATTACTGTTGTATGGGAACCTGTCGATAAAGCAACTTTCTATCTCTTTGAATATGAAAGTGCTAATGATTATCTCTCTCATGGAGAGAATGAGTATAAGAGTTTCATTACTAACTCAAACTCTTATACATTTACCAGTGAGTACTTCTCAGACTCTTCTGACATGCGTTACGTCTTCAGAGTAAAAGCAGCATCTAAGTCTGATACTACTGGTTCTATTCTGTATTCTTCAGCATCTAGTTTAAAGGAAGCAACAATTCTTAATTCATTCACACTAAGCCCTGTACTCCAAAACAATGTGCTCACTATATACACTGCATTTCCAAAGCTTAAGTCAGTGCTTGGAAGCGGAAGCATCGTGCAGCCAGAAGTGAAGTTCTATGATGGAGATTATGTAGGCGGCGGAGAGCTTCCAGAAGCTCTTTCAGATAATTCTATTACACTTTCATCTGCTGAAGAAAAGACGATCACAGGAGTACTCTTTGTTGATGGTGAAGAAATCCTCAGAAAGAAAGTATATGTAAAGAATGCTGTTGATTATTATCCACCTGCATTGCTCTCTATTTCTGGTTCATCAAATGTAGATGGATATATAGAACTAAATTGGAGTGCAAAAACACTTAATAAAGGTCTTGAGGATTATAAGCCAGTTATACGCTTCTATATCGAAAGAACTGTTGCTGGTGAGAATAGTTGGACTCGTTTAACAGATAGCAGCTCTAATCCTTTATATATAGATGGAAAGCTTGAAGGTGGTGATTACAGCTATAGAGATGAGACAGCAAAGCCTGGTGTTGAATATAAATACAGAGTTCTAAGCGAATATAGCCTTACATTCCAAGATGCCAGTGGGGAAGTAACAGTTGCATTTGAAGAAGATAAATCAAATGCACTCATCAGTGATATCTGTTATGTGCAGGACAAAGAAGTTAAGAGTTTTGTCCTTCGTCCTGTAAGTGGTTTTACTGGGGAGCCTGTAAGAGATGGAGATGCAACTTATGTTGTAGATCTGAATTGGGAGTCTTTCCATACTCTTCCTGAAGGTGTCAATTACAAAGTCACAAGATGGAATTTCGATGATATCACCTTTGTAGATGGAAACCCAACAGATGAGTCAACTGCTGATAAATTTGAAGTTGTATATGAAGGTAGTGATACATCTTTCACTGATACTTTCGTTTTATCAGCAGAGAAGAATATGCATGCTATCAACTACACATACTATATTCAGATTTCTGGTTCAGATAATCCAATGACTCAGGCTAAGATGGATAATGGCAGTGGATCTCTTGTAGATGGAATAGTAACAACTAATCCATCTGTAACAGCTATATCATATATAAATACACTTACAGCTACAAAAGGTGATGAGGCGCTATCAGATAAGATAGTACTTAACTGGACATTAAATGAGAGTGAGATTGCAGCTGCAGGCCTCGATGTTTCAAAAGTATATGTTCATGTCCTTAAAAAGGTTTCAACAGATCCTTCTTATGAAGATCTTCATAAAGAAGCAAAGGGTATAACAGGCAATAGCTATGAAGATAGGGATGTAAAAGCAGGCGAGAACTACTCATATATACTTCGTCCTTATTATGATGATGAGGCGAGTGTGTATAATGGCTTACAGACTGCTGAATCTGAGAAACAGGCTGTTGGCAATATACTGAAGAGTGTTTCTGTCATAAGTGCATCAATCAATACATCAAACTCTGAAATCAGTGTCTCATGGGATAGTGTAGAGCATTCTCATGGCTATGATGTTTACTATAGAGCTAAGGGTGATAGCGCATGGGCCAAGGCTCTTACCACAAAAGAAAATCAGTGCACATTAAAAGATGGCTTAGTTGCAGGTAAGCGCTATGAGATTACAGCTAGTGCAATTGATAATGAAGGGAAATCAAATCCTGATGCTAGTGCAATTGCTGAAGGTGAGATTCTTGGCAATATCAAAGCTACAGCTACAGGTGATGTTGATATCGAGGCTAACACAATCAAAGTCACATGGAATCCTGTAGAGAACGCTACTGCATATGAAGTCGCTGTATATGACGATGAGAATAACAGTTTCTATAGTGAAACTATCAGAAAAGGCAGTAATTGTGAGTATGTACTATCAGCAGATAGTGAAGCTATTAAAGCATATAGCGCAGAACACTCATATGCCCTTTCAAGAAAGTACAGCTTCACAGTAACACCAATAGTCAACAACGTCAGACCAGCAGAAGCAGCAGAGAAGGTTACAGGCTACTGGATTATGCCTCCAAAGAGTATAAAGGCTGAGAAGGCTATAACAAGAGATAGAGTAGTTGTCTCATGGTCTGCTGTTCCTAATGCAGATGGCTACTATCTGTATTATTCAACAGATAATAATTTCAATGATGAAAATAAAATTTATGTAAGTAGCTCTAATACAAGCTATAATCATATCAAGATAACAACTCCATATTACTACAGCCTAACAACAGTAATTGATGGTAAAGAAAGTCCTATTCAGAACTCGTTTGATAATGAGCTTGAAAACTTTGGCTATCCTCTTCTTCCACCTTCTGAAGTATCTTCTTTGGAACTAGATGATTATGTTATCCAATACAGCTTTAAGTCTTCTCTAGGTGCAACACTCTACAATATTAAGGCTGAGTCTGAAGTCTATAAGTTATATGTAGAGAATGGAGAGATCAATCTATCTAAGAGCTCTGATTTTATCTTTGCTTCTTTTGATAGCAATGGAAAAATTGTATGTAAGATTAAACGTCCTAATATTACTAATTCAGCTGCAATCATCTCTTCAATTAGCGCAGTAAATGAATCTCCAGATGCTTTGGCTCCGTTTAATGAGACAGCTAGAGTTTCCTGTGATATTGATTTGAGAGTATTAAAACCTGCTGAATATGTAAACATTGTCATTTATGGGCTGCAATCATTGTATAAAGAAGCAGATGAAAGATGGAATGGAGACTGGTGGGAATTTACTAACCAAGAAAAATTCATAACAGGTTCAAATTCTGTAACATTTAAACGTCCTTGTGGTGCATATTCATGGGGTAGCGATGGTCTCATAACTAAATGGGATAATGGCACAGCAAAGTTTGATAATTACACATTTAGTGATATGGCATCAAACGATTGCACTATTGTAAGTGGAGAAATAATCAATAGAACTTCAGATACTTATAATGGAACAACTCCACTAAAGAGATTGATTGGAACAATTAAAGTTGTATTCCCTTCTTACCTTGGAGGAGAGAAGACTATTGAGTTTAAAGATTATTACATTGATCGTTCCTCTTATTTAGTTGATGGAAAAGATAATGGTAATGGTGGTTCTATTTTGTTGGATGGAGTTGCTGTTCCAAATCTTGAGTATATAACCAATAGGATCTTATAGGAGGACGATGGAAATGAAAAAGTTATTATTTATTCTAATCATCTCTATTCTGATTATCTCCTGTAATGCTTCTATTCTTATGAATAACGGAGAGATTACTAAGCCTAATAGTGGTAGTGCTACTATCAATAGAGGCAGCACTTTCTCTAAGAGTGCTCCTACTGGAGTCAATGCTACTAAGTCATATTATGCAGATAGCATTGCTATTCGTTGGAACAGCGTTGAAGGTGCTGACTATTATACGATTGAGAAATGCACCAAAGATATCAGCGCAGTAGCAGCTGAGAGTGATGCCTGGACTACTATTGGTGAGACTATTTCGACAACTAGCTATAGAGATTCCAAATCACTTGAAGCAAATAAGTTCTATAACTATAGAGTCACTGCTCATACATATGAAGGTGAGTCTGGCGATACTTCATTGGTTTCAGTTGGTACTATTCTTGCTTCTCCTGATACTATCTCTGCAACTAAGGGAACAAGTGAGAGTTCTATTGTAGTCAGCTGGAAGCAGATGCCTTATGTAGAAAGCTATGATATCTATAAGTCAGATATTTCTTCTATTACAGGACTAAAGAGCGAGTATGTTGCAACAGTCAACGCAGATGAAGATTCTGATGTTAGGTATTATGCTTATGAGATTGATCCTGCAAAAGAAAAGGGCAAGGAACTTTACTTTGCTATCGTTGGAGTAGGACCAACATCAAATACTGCAGCAATCAGCTTCTCTCGATCTGGTTATACTTTAGTTCCAGGTTCTCCTGTTAAACCTGATGTTTCAGTTTCAAAAGGCGAGAGCAATAGTACTGTTGATGTTCACTTCAAGACAACTGGAGATGATTCTGGTTATACATATGTAATCAAGAAATCTTATCCAGGCAGTGCTGAGCAGGTTGTATTTACTACTGAATATGATGATATTTCATCTCTCTCTGTTGATGACAATGGCTACTATGTATTCAGTGATTACAGTGTTAAAGAGAATGTTGAATACACATACTCTGTAACAGCTGGAAATGCGATTGGTACTTCTCAGGCAGGCATTGATTCTGGTTATTTGCTTTCTAGTGTTAAGAACCTTGCACTTGTAGCCAATAAAGATTCATTTGGCTATGATATCTCATTCGCACTCCCTGTTGGAGCTAATGACAGTGCTAGATCAACTAAGTACACATATGTTGTTAAGAGAACTTTGAAGAATGGTGAAGAACTAGCAGCTGAAGAGTATTCAGAGGCCGAGTTTGCATCATTCAATAACTTCATAGCTGTAGATAAGAATCCGACTGATGAGGCTCATGAAGTCAGAAAGATTGAGATATATCTTAAGAACTCATTGGATGCAACATCTTCTGTTGCTGTTTCTAATAGCATACAGAATTTGCCTATTCCTATTGATTCAATCAGTGCAACTAGCTTCAATAAGCCTCTTGATGGAGATGTTGCTAACTCAAGTGGTGTTTATCCTGTACATGTTACATGGTCAACAAGTGCTACAGCAGATCAGACTATTACCAGAGTTGGTTCAGATGGCTCAGTAAAGACATTCAAGGCTAAAGGCTCATTTGATGATAATACTACAGTTCCTCTTGTTGTATATGACTACTTCATTGACACAACTGATGAGCTTGGCAGAACTCTTGGAGAAGTTAAGCACGCTTCTAATTCGTATGGTGCTTTAACACCTGAAGTGTTTATCGATATCTTTGAGTCTGCTGGTCTTAAGCCATGGGATAGACAAACTTATGTTCCAGATGATTATAAGAGCTACTGGAAGAAGAGCAAGATTGCAACTCTTGTAGGATATGGTAATGCTTCTGATTTAGGTACTCAGACAAAAGCACTTGATTCAACTGAAGATAAAGACCACTACAGAGACAGCAAAATTACTTACTATGCAGCTATGGAAGGTCTTGGTGGTCAGATTTATTTTACTTACTTGAACTTTGGAGAAAACCCTAATTTCTATATGACAGGTAACTATGAGATGCACGTTAATGCATCTGGCACTGGTAGCGCTAAGTCTTCAACTGGTGGTTTTGAGATTATGGGAATGTATAAAGGCCATATCGTACTTGATGAGATCAGTGTTAAGAATAAGAATTTTGCTGGTACTTATGTCTTTGATATCAACTACAGTGATGGGACTGTAAGCGGAAATAGGGTGGCAGTAAAATGAGAAAGAAACTTATATTATTCATTATAATCGTATGCTCTGTTTTCGCACTCACATCCTGTGATGATGTTAAGGCACTTATGGAGCTAGTACCAAAGTTTGATGGTAATTTGCCCAATAATATTGCTGGTAAGTATGCTTACTTTACGTCAGAAGTAGATAAGGAAGCTGGGACATATACAACTCTTTTCTCTTTCGACAGCAAAGAAGGTACATTTACTGAGTCATTCGAAGGCGGGGCAAAATCCGGTAAATATATAGTTGATTATAAAACATACGCAATCACAGAGTGCAATGGCACTATCACGCTGAAATACGATGATGGCAATATTGAAAGTCACCAATTCTACTTCTTAGCCTCTGCTATCAATGGTCCTGAGTATATCATCATTGATAAAAAGCAATACTATTACTGGGGCAACTAGGAGGAGAGAGAAATGAAGAAAGTAATCTTAATATTATTAATTGCTCTATTATCATCAATCTCTCTCTTTGCTGATCCTTATAAGCTTACAGATAGTGAAAAAGAGAGCTTGAGGCCTTTGCTTGATGACTATTTCAGAAAAGATATCAATGTTAATTATGCGTCACATGTATATCTTGATACTACGATGATCTATGGCTATCCAACAGTAGGTGCTACAGTTGATTTCGGTATACAGATAGATACAGTCACTATTGCTACATATCTACGTTATGAGCACTTCTTTAAGCCTCTTGGATCTAGCACTGGCAGGTTCGCCGCAGCTGAGGAATTCGGAGAAGCAGGGCTAAGCATGAAGATTAAAATCTATGAGCTTGGACGCTTCAATGTAAACCTTGGCATCAATACAGCTTGGTATCAGCAGTGGATTATGCTTCAATCCAATGCTGGTACATACAACCTTGCTAATAATGGGCTATTAGTCAGACCTGAAGTCTCTATTGGCTGGAGAACGATAGGCTGGTGGAATGTAGAGCTTGGGCTCTTCTATCAGACACCGCTATATCCAGCATATGATGGTTACCAGGGCTGGGGCTGTTTCTTAAAGATAGTTTAATGCTTGAAAATCTTAGAAAAGAGTCCTTTCTTCTCTTCATACTCTTCAACTGTATATCCAAGTAAGCGATAGCCAGTTGAAGCAAGGACTCTTTCAAATTCATCCTTTCCAATTGCATCCTCTGCTATAACAATGGATTCTCCTCTTTTAGCTGAGGATGTTACTTTTTTGACCTTAAGTGCTCTGATAGCATCATTCACATGAGCTTCGCACATTGAGCATGCCATACCATCTATTTTTAGTGTTATCTTCTTCATAGTTAGTTACTCCTAACAATTAGAGTAATAACTCTAAACTAGGTTCTGATGCAAGATGCAAATCATGTTGTCTTATGTCCTAAAGGCTATAGAGGAGTATAATGCTTTCAAATATAGCGGGGCAGTAACAATCGATTATGTTAGAACTGTTGGATTATGGAATGCTATTGCAAAAGGTCAAAAAAATAACCGAGAATCATTCTCGGTTATATGAGCCGCAAAGGGATCGAACCTTTGACCCACAGATTAAGAGTCTGTTGCTCTACCAGCTGAGCTAGCGGCCCATTGTAGAGCGGGAAACGGGACTTGAACCCGCGACATCCACCTTGGCAAGGTGGAGCTCTACCACTGAGCTATTCCCGCATGACTCTAAGATTTTTACACCAAAAGAGATTTCGTGTCAACGACTTTTAAGATAAAAATTTGAATATTGTTGCGCTTCCTTTTGTATTTCTTTTTAACATATAAAATTAGATAGCTAAAAAAGTTTAAAATCTTAGTTGGTTTTATGTGAGAGCATTCGTTTGTTGAATGAATTCACATCTAGCTCCTGGAATATGAGGCCAACTTCTGCTGGGATATCATAAAGAGAGCAATCAAGCTTTCCTTTGAAGTACTCTACATATAAGTTTGAGAGGCCTCCTGCAAAGTATGAAGCTCTGATTAAGAATGCTTTAGAGTGTCTTATCTCTTCAGGGATAGATGTATCTTCTTTTATATATGCAATGAATATGTCTAAGAGCTTATTGAGAAACTGATCACACTCTGGAACGCTTATTAGAGTTTTGTAGTAATCTTCGTTTTCAGCGAGAAACATGCTTACTTGGAGAAGTATTGGAGTAGGGTGTGTGCAGAAGTTATCGAAATGAAACTGATTCAATACATTCATCATCTTATCGATGATTTCTTTCTCAATCTCATCTGTCAGATCTTTTATGCATGAGTAGTGAGCATAGAATGTTGCTCTATTGATTCCTGCTGCATTTACTATGTCAGTAATAGTCAGATTTGATGAGTCTGCTTTGTTCTTGATTAGGCTGATGAAGCCTTGCCTAATGAGGCGCTTGCTTCTCAGCGCATTCTTATTCTGTTTCTTCTCTTCCATGGCAGACTAAATATAGTAAAAATGGAAAAAAATTCCAACACATGTCGTAGTAAATACATAATGTTTATTTAAATAATAAGTTTAAATTTTTATTTTCGGTAATTTATCTATTTTTAATGTAAGTAAATAACTGCAAAAATAAACAAATAAGTGAAAATGTTGGACTTTATACATTATAGCTATTTTATGTTTCTTTATTGCCGCGGTTGGTTGTCAAAGAATAGTGATTTTCTTATGTTTTTGACTGAGTTATTTTAGGAAATCAGATATGAAAGGTAAAAAGATCAAGTCAGTTTTAATGTACATCGTGCTCTTCATCGTTTTTATTGCTCTTTTCTATGCTCTTAAGTGGTTCTATTCCACAAGAACAGAGACTGAGTATATTAGGCCAACAACTCCTGTTGAAGTTGTTTATCCTGAATATAAAGAAGTTGATAAGAGTGTAACCCTTTCTGCTTTCATTGAGGCAGATGCACTTATTCCTGTAACGCCTTATGTTGAAGGCACTATCATAGACTACTATGTAAGTGAAGGAGACTATGTAGAAGAAGGTTCTGTCATTGCAAAGATAGATCCAGAGCCATACAGACTACAGAAAGAGCAGGCAGAAGCTGCTTATCTTGGCTATGAGAACTCTTTCTCTCGCGTTGAGAACCTATATAACTCAGATGCGATTTCAAAGCAGGATTATGATACTGTCAAAGCTCAGCGTGATGCTATGAAGGCACAGCTGGAGCTTGCTGAGCTGCAGCTTAGCTACACAGATGTAGTTGCGCATACAGAGGGCACTGTGCTTAAGGCTGTTTCCTCTAAGGGTGCTACAGCTATGAAGGGCACTCCTATTGCGATGATTGCTGATATTGATGATCTGGTAATCAATCTCAATCTAGGTGAGAAGTACTATAGTCTTTTCCAGAGCGGAAAGACAGACTATAAGATCACTGTCACTAAGCCTGCTGATGATTACTCAGAAGAAATCACAACAACTGCTCATATCAAATCACTCTCTCCATATATCGACTCAAAGAGCCGTAACTTCAAGCTTTATCTAGCTCTTGATGATCCATCACTATTCAAGCCTGGAATGTATGTGAAAGTTACTATCGTCACAGACTCCAAGAGTGGCTACAGCCTAGATAAGAAGGCTATGAAGCTTGATGGATCTGCATACTATGTCGAAGATGATCTAGCTAAGTATGTCGATTTCTCTGGTGAGTATTCCAACAATGACTATGTAATCGTTCCTGATGAATATAAAGATAAGCCATTCATTATCAAGGGCCAGAACAATATCTTTGCAGGCCAGCAGGTAAATATAACAGAGGGTAATTAAATGAAGCTTACTAGATACCCTGTTGCTCATCCTGTCATTATCGCTATGACGCTGCTTGCGCTTGGCGTATTTGGCTTGATGGCACTTTCAAATACAAACACAGAGTTCTTGCCTGATATTTCAAACCCTATGGTATATGTAATCACAATATACCCTGGCGCTTCCTCATCAGATATCGAGAACAGTGTTACAGATATTCTTGAAGAGGATTTTGTAACACTTCCAAACTTCAAAAGCATGACCTCGCAATCGATAAACAGTGCATCTATCATTGGTATCACATACCAGGATGGCGTAGATCCTTATGATGAGATTGATGAGGTCAGAAACAGGCTTGATAACCTTATCAGTGATTTGCCTGCTGGCATCTCAGGACGCCCTTATGCACTTGTAGGTGGTACTTCAATGCTGCCTATCGCTTCTTTCGTAATCGAGAGTGAGGGGGGCGATATCAACGCAATCTCTGATTATGTTGATAATACAATCAAGCCTCAGCTTTCACAGATTGAGGGTGTTTCAACTATTACTGTCAATGGCCTAAGAGAGGCTAGAGTAGATGTTAAGCTCAGAATGGATGATATGGACTCAAGAGGTATTTCTCCTCTGACTGTCTATCAGATGCTAAGCTACTCAAACTACTCAATTCCTCTTGATTCCGTAACATTCCAGGGAACTACTATCGATGCTAAATTCGATGGCAACTACTCAGATATCGAAGAGCTTGGCAACCTTCCTATTGGTTACTCATTAGACGGCGGCATCATCAAGCTTAAGGATGTTGCAGATATCACAATCGGCTACCAGGAAGGAGACTACAGAGTTTCAAAGAATGGCAAGCCTGTCCTCTCTGTAGATATTTGCAAGCGTAGTGACGGAAACACTATCGCTATTACAGATAAAGTAAAAGAGATTGTAGCGTCTGAAGAGGCTAAGAGTGGCGGCGCACTCAAGATCAGCATGATCAGCGATGACTCTAAGCTTGTTAACTCATCACTTTCTACTGTTATTCAGTCTGGTGTGCTTGGTGTCATAATCGCAGTTCTGGTTATCTTCATATTCCTTTCAGACTGGAAGGCAACAATCATCATTGGCCTATCTATTCCGCTTTCAATCTTCTTTACCTTCATCGGAATGAAGCTTGCTGGAATAACAGTAAACCTCCTATCTCTTTCAGGTATTGTAGTAGCGCTTGGAAATATAGTTGGTGCAGCTATTCTTGTACTTGACCAGGTTTATAGATTCTATCAGCAGACAGATGGGGAAGGTAAGGCATTATACAGCGTAAATGACTCTATCTTCAAAGGTACTGATGATGTTATTGGATCTGTACTTGGCTCAGGTCTTACTACAATCGTAGTATTCGTACCTATTGCTGCTTTGTCAGGTCTTGTAGGTCAGATTTTGAGGGATGTATCTGTTACATTCATGCTTTCTCTATCTGCTTCCCTTCTAGTAGCTATCATCTACATTCCTTTCCTGATGAAGAAGCTATTGAAGGAAGATGACGTAAAGAGAAAGCCTGCAAGAGATAACTTCATCGTCAAAGGGCTCAAGAAGCTTGAGAAGCACTATGCAAGAAGCCTCTACTTTGCAGAGGAGCACACTCCATTCATGCTAGTAGCTGCATTCCTGATTCTGCTCCTTTCATTCTATGTACTGCCTAATATGCAATTCACATTCATACCATCAACAGATAATGGAGACTTCTATGTAAACGTAAAGTTCCCAGATACATACTCTATTGATGATACAGAGGCTGTGATGAACAGAATTGAGGCTATGGTCGCCCAGAACGTTCCAGAGCTTGTTACAGACGTTGTATTCTCAGGAAAGGACATGTCTCCAATGAGCCAGGCTTCAAAGAACACTGGTGCAATTCATGCTGTTCTGCTTCCTGTCAAGGATAGAGACAGAGATATTCATGAGATCATGCTTGATATCCAGGAGAAGGTAAGCGCAGCTATCCCAGATGCGACTATCAGTGTTGATAATGGTGGTTTTGATAGGCTTATTTCTCTTGTCACTGATGGTGGTGGCTATGGCCTTACTCTTATCGGAGATGACCCAGATGCACTTTATGCAGAGGCTGAGAAGATTGAGAATGAGCTTTTGACATATAAAGAGGTCAAGACTACTGCTATCAATGCAACTAACGATGCAAAGACTGCTGTAATCAATGGAACATATGACTATATGTCATCTCTTGGAGTTCCTGCTTATGAGGCTGGACTTACAAGTGCAATCCTCTTCTATGGAACAGACATTGGCAAGTTCACAGATCCTGATACAGATTCAAGATATGATATCCACATCTCATCAGATATCCAGGATAAGCCTCTGACATCTGATCGCCTGAATGATATCAAGGTGCATTCGCTATCTGGTACTACAATACCACTTTCAAATGTTGCAACTCTTAAGCTTGATCAGGGACTATCTCAGATCAACCATGATAACAGAGCTACATCAATCACGATTACTGCATCTCTTACAACTGAGAGTACAGATGGTGTAACAGCGAAGATCAACAAGTTCCTTGAAGAGAATCCTCTTCCAAGTGGAATAAGCGCAAAGACTGGTGGTCTTGGAGACCTTGTAGAGTCTTCTATGGCTCCGCTTGTTCAGGCACTCTTGATTGCAATGTTCTTGGTATACCTTGTAATGGTTGCAGTATTCGAGCGCTTTGATCAGCCATTCTTGATTATGCTGCTCTTCCCATTCTGCATCATCGGAGCAGTTGTAGCTCTTTCAGCATTCGGAAGCAGCATGAGCATTGTATCTATTCTCGGTGTTGTATCGCTTGTAGGTATGCTCGTTAACAACGGTATTGTCATTGCTGACTATGTCAACCAAGTCAGAAAGAGCGATAGAGAATCTGCTCTTAAAGAGAAAGGAATCCAGTTTGATGAGTACACAGAGACTCTTGGATTGCTTTCCTATGAAGAAGAGCGTGAGATTCTGAAAAAAGAGACAGCTGAAGGCTCTGCATCAAGACTGAGACCTATCTTGATGTCAACTCTTACTACAGTTCTAGGCGTTATTCCTATGGCTATAGCTAAGGGTGAGGGTGCTGAGATTTACGCACCGCTAGGGCAGGTAATCATGGGAGGACTTGCAACTTCTATGATTATCACTCTCTACGTAATGCCAGTTTATTACTACATTCTGGAGCGCATTAAGCTCAGAAGAGTTTATAGAAGAAAAAATAGTGAAAAGGAAACTAAGGAGAT
Organism: uncultured Spirochaetales bacterium; assembly: GCA_934247875.1. Classification (GTDB taxonomy): domain Bacteria; phylum Spirochaetota; class Spirochaetia; order Sphaerochaetales; family Sphaerochaetaceae; genus Ornithospirochaeta. The sequence continues at coordinate 15,204 of CAKQJZ010000012.1, read as the reverse complement.
AGAGAAATGAAGAAGAACCTAGTACTTACAGCTTTGATTTTATTGGTTCTATGTTTAACAGGTTGTTCATCTGTTTTTGATGCTGCTATCAGCGGCACAGTCAAGGACAGAAGCACTGCGAATAACTCAGCTACATCAACTAATGTAGGTGTAATTGGAGATGCTATGGTATATGCATATGATAGTGAGAGTGCTTGGAACAATGCATATAATAGCTGGGTCAGCAGCGGAAAGGGGGAGTTTGTAGATAACTCAGTGCCTTCAGCTAAGACTAGCACTGCAGATGGCTCATTCTCTATCGCAACTCTTCGTTGGAAGACTCTGAATCCTGCTTATGGCAAGGATGCTGACAGTAAGACAGTCTATCTCTTGGTATTCCATAAAGATTATGGTCTTACTAAAGTCAAAGGAAGGACTGTTCAGTCTGATAAGTCAAATAACTTCGGTGTTGTCTATCTTGATAAGATCACAACGAACAAGAACCTTGTAATCAAGTTCAAAGATAAGGACGACAATAGCACAACTGCTACTGGTTCAGACTCAACTATTACATCAACTAGTGGCTTCTCATTCCGCTATAAATACAATGATGGCTATGGTGATATTACAGGAACTGTATCATCTATAACCAATGGCAGTTATACATTGAATGTCTGCTATAAAGATGAAACAACACCTCCAGAAGTAACTATCTACGACATCCAGGGCGACTCTGATTGGTCTTATGATGGAAGTGAAGAAGTGGTTATGACATACAATACAGCTTCAAAGTCATATGACAACACCAGCTTATACTTCACTAATGATTGGAAGAGCGTTGCTGTAACAATCAAGCTCAAAGATGGCAGCTCTGTTAACCAGGATACAAATGTTGCAGACTCTATTGACTTCAAGTGGTCATATAAGAATGGGGATGGAGACACTGTCAAATCTGATACTGTAACAGTTACTGGCGGATCTGCAACTGTTAATGTTAAGTACAAGAAGGGACAAAACTGCGACTTGAAGCTTGAGGCATTTAAGTTCTCTGAAGGTTCTAAAGACAATTGGTATTGGACTAAGAGCGCAAAAAATGGAACTCCAAATGAGGAAGGAGCAGTTGAAACTATAACACTAGATGGCTCCAAAGACTCTGTTACTTATAATGTTTATTTCAAGAAGAAAGTATTGGTTGTACCTTCATCAGGATTCTATGGCTACCTTGTAAAAACAATCGGAACAGGTAGTGGATATGGTGCTTCAACAGATAATGGAATTCCTGTTGCTATCTATAATGGTGATACTAAGCTTGGAAGCGATGTATATACATCTCCTAATAATGTAACTTCATCAGGCAATGTAGTTACATATAATGGTCAGTTCAAGGGTGTTGCAGCAGGGCAGAGAATTGAGTTGAAGTATACAGGGGTAAATGAAAATACTTATACATCTGATGATGTTACTCTATCACTAAAATATACTACACGTAAAACATCAACCACATCTTCTTCTCTAGAAGAAGCAAAAACTTTCACTGTCAACAGCACAACAGATAGTTTTGACTTGTCATTAATTGAATACTAAGAGGGCGAGATGAAGAAGTTTAGTACTATGCTCCTATTGCTTCTTTTAGTGGTATGCTCTCTGTTTGCAGAGGATGAGAGCACATACACTTATGAGCGTCTTAGGAGTGAAATGAATGGAAATAATCCAGAGCTTAGAAAGGCAGCAGAGGTATACAAAGAGAGTCTTATTGATGTTAAGAATGCCAAAGCTGCTTATCAGCCAGAGATTACTTCTGCTATAACTGCAACATATATGCCTAATCCTCCTATTGGCAAGATTACTATGGGTGTTGATGAGCTTTCATCTCAGCTTGGATATACAATCCCAGGTGCTGCAGCAGGTGAGTATGTTACTCTTTATAAGGGCATGGATAACACTTACTACAATGCAAGCCTTTCGATTACCCAGCCTGTATATACTTGGGGTAAGATTCCAGATTCTGTAAAGCTCTACAATAGGATTGCTGAAATCAGAGCTATGGATATTCAAGACAAGTCTGATAAGCTCACTGTTGAGCTTAAGACAAGACTTACTGCTATGAAGTACATGGATGAGGTAATTGCTAAGCTCAATGAGACTAAAACAATTGCGAATGAGCTTGTTGAGACTAGCCAGAATGCCTATAACAATGGAGTTCTGTTAAAGCAGGATGTTACTAAAGCTAAGATCACTGCTATGGAACTTGATGTGAAAGAGCAGGAAGTTATGAAGCAATATAGAGATAACATCCAGGCTATAAAGACAATCATAGGCAGTGATGAGCTTACAAGTGATATGATTGAGTATGTCATCAATGATAAAGAGATGGATGCTATTGCATCTATCGATCATGATGAGCTTTATAAGCTTGCAACAAGAGAGAACTCTGCGCCTCTCTCTATGCTTGCTAATCAGCAAGAGGCTTTGAAGCTCAAAGAGAAGATTGCCAAGAACAGCTTATATTGGAAGCCTGATTTTGGCATTCAGGTTACTTTGAACTATGGTGGTTCTGCATTCCCTCTGCTTGAGACTAACTGGTACAGGAAGAATGACTATGGTGTTTATTTAACATTCGCCATCAAAGCAACTCTCTGGGATGGAGGAAAGAAGCTTAATGATGTTAAGTACTCAGAAAGCGAGATAGCTGCTGCTAAGGCTGATTATGACTCTGCGCTATTGCAGCTTCAGAGCACATGCAAGGAGAATATAACTCAGCTTGAGCTATCGGATGCTAAGCTTGAATACTATGACTTGAAGCTTGAGGAAGCTAACGATAGGTTGGAGCTGCTGAAGACTCAGAAAGAGCAAGGTAAGATATCAAAGACAGATGTTCTTTCTCAGATGATTGAAGTCAACACAGCAGAGATGACCATTCTCCAGGAAAAGATTACAAGATCTCAGTCTATCTATACTCTTGCATACCTTGCAGGTATCTTAGAGTAGCTGAATAGCTCAGAACCAGAGGTGCTGTACTTATGATATGGCACCTCTTTTTATTCTCTCTAGCATGTATCGCTTAAGCAAGAATGTGCAGAAATAAGGGAAAGTATAGAATTTGCCATTGAATCCGATATTCTTTGCGCATAGCTTAATCCCATATTTTATGTCTTTGTATTGTTCTTTCTCTATGAGATTTACAAGCGATGCAGAGGCTCTGTCAGTTGCTTTGACTTCTACAGGAACAAGAGAATCAGCATCTCTGATGAAGAAATCCATCTTTATTGTTGACTTCTTGTTTTTGTAGTAGAAAAGTTCATAGCCTTCTTTAACAAGCATTTCTCCAACTATATTTTCATATATTGCCCCTTTATATGTGTTGAAGTTCTTGTTTTGCCTGAGATCTAATTGAGCTTCTTCATCTAATGAAGCTATAAGAAGTCCAGTATCACTATAATATAGTTTGTATTCAGTTGGGTTATAGTTGCCTTTTAAAGGAAGCTCTGGCTCAGCTAAGTTGTAGCATACATTGATTATCCCTGCATCTTTCAGCCAGTCGACAGTACCAATATATTCCCTGTTTCTAGCACCTTTCTCGATTTTTGTAATTTGGTATCTTTTGTTCTCTTTTGCTAAAAAGACAGGGATATGATTGTATATGTTCTTTATTTTTGCTTTATCAAGTCCTTTTGCATATTTTATGATATCTTCTTCATATGCTTTCTGTATCTGGATCTGCTCCTTCAAAAGACCTGAGAAGTTCTTTTGCTCAACGAACTTGCATACAATACGTGGCATTCCACCTGTAATCATGTATTCTCTAAATGCATTCATCCAGACGTTGAACTCTGTTTCTGAAAATGGTTCAAGCGTCTTAATGTGTGTATATATTGTTTCAATTTGTTCTTGTGAGTATCCTTTTGCCCAAAGAAATTCCTCAAAGTCCAAAGATCGCATCTCATAGTCTTCTTTATATCCAACGCTTATCGATGTTATTTCTTCATAGCTGATTCCTAGAAGCGAGCCGGAGCAAATCACATCATATCTGCCATCTAGCTTGAAAAACTTGAGGCAAGTTGCAGCGTCAGGGCAGGCTTGCATCTCATCAAAGAAAATAAGAGTTTCATTTGGTACGAACTCAAATCCTGGGTTTATAAAGGAGATTTCCCTGATAACAATATCCGGAGAATACCCTGATGAGAATATTTTTGAGTACTGAGGCTCTGTTATGAAATTTATCTCCACTAAGTGCTTGTAGCTTTTTGCAAAGTGCTCGATTGATGTTGTTTTTCCAATCTGTCGAGCACCTTTTATAATTAGTGGAAGTCTATCTGGATTTCGTTTCCAGTTAATCAGATAATCGTCGATTTTGCGCTTGAGCTTATATTCCATATATATAAGGATAGTATAGCTAATCACAAAATTTCAACGTTTCTTAGCTGAAAAATCACATAATTCCAATGTTTTTATGTGGAAATATCACAAAATTCCAGGTTTTTACTTATTTCTGCCACTTATTCGTACTAGATGAGAGAAGTAGAGCAATCTGAAATCATCAAGTTCTTCGCTCTTCATTCTCCAGCTCCAGTTATCATCATTGCAGGTAGAAGGGTAGTTCATTCTTGCGCTTCCATCCTTTTCAAGAATGTCTTGCATTGGAATGATTGCCCAGTCTGCATGTGATTTCAGAACAGCATCAATCAAGCGGAATACTATCTCATCATCATTTGACTCAAGATACTCTCTTACTATGTGCTTCTCATCATCAGCTAAGCTCTCGAACCAGCCTCTTACAGTGTCATTATCATGTGTGCCTGTATAAGCTACATAGTCGCGTTCATAGTTATGTGGCAGAAAGTCATCTTTTGAGTTGTAAGTGCCATCTTCGAGCTTTGTAAAGCCAAACTCTGCTATCTTCATTCCTGGAAGCTTGTTGCTCTTTCTGAGCTTATTGACAGATGGAGTCATCCAGCCAAGATCCTCTGCTATGATTGGCAGTTTTCCCATTGTAGCAGAAAGTGTCTTGAAGAAATCTACGCCAGGAACTTTGACCCATTTGCCATGCTTAGCGTTTTTGGATCCTGCTTTGATTTCATAGCATGCATCAAAGCCTCTGAAATGATCGATTCTCAAAACATCTGTAAGTGTTAATAGATGCTTTATGCGTTTAAACCACCACTCGTATCCTGTTTCCTGAAGTTTCTTCCAATTGTAAACAGGAGTTCCCCAAAGCTGTCCATCTGCAGAGAAGTTATCTGGTGGAACACCTGAGACTGAGCTATAGTGGCCTTCTTCATCTGTTTTGAATATTTCAAGATGTGACCACGTGTCTGCGCTGTCGCCACCTGCGAATATTGGCGCATCACCGATTATTGAGATATTGAATGAGTTGGCGTACTCTTTCAATGCGCTCCATTGAGAGAAGAAGAAATATTGAAGAGCGTACCATTCATCAATCTCTTCAGCTTTGTCTTTTTTGAGCTTTTTCAGTGTCAGTGAGTCTCTGTTCTTTTCTCCTTCTTCCCAAAGCTGCCATCTGGCATCATTGTACTTTTCATAAAGAACCATGAAGAGTGCATAGTCTTCTAGCCAATAAGAAGATGAGCGAACAAACTCTTTATAAGCTTTTTTGTTTTTGCCGCCATTTTCGATAAAGCGGCGAGCTGCTAGCTTCAATAGAGGCAGCTTCCATGAAATTACAGAATTGAACTCAACTTTGTCTGCTTTGAAGACAGGATGTGAATCAACTTCATATTGAGTCAGAAGGCCTGCATCTTTCAGCGTATCTGGAGAGATCAAGAGCTCATTGCCTGCAAAGCTTGAACGAGGAGAGTATGGGCTGTTTCCATAGCCAGTAGGGCCTAGTGGAAGTATCTGCCAATGAGTTACTCCGATTTCATTGAGTTTATCTATAAAGCGGTATGCACCTTCTCCCATATCACCAATACCATATGGGGATGGAAGGGAAGTGACATGCAATAGAATACCACTGTAGCGGTTGTAATCAATATTCATTTATATTGTCTCTCCAAGTGATGGTCTTGCAATGAACTTGCAAGGCATAAGAATATTCGAATTTGACTCTTCATTGTCTAAACTCTGGAATAGAAGTGCTGCTGCTATTCTTCCTTTCTCATCTCCTGGCTGCGAGATAGTAGCAAGTGGAGGATCTGTCAGGCCACCTTCATCAATGCCATCAAAGCCTACTATAGCGATATCTTTACCTGGCATGATATTGTTGTCTTTAAGACCTTGAATAAGGCCAATAGCAACGATATCTGACATAGTTACTACAGCACTAGGTCTGGATTCATTATCAGTTAATGTTTTAGCTAGTGCTATTCCTGCGCTATATGATACTTCAGAGTCGTACTCTGAGATTGCTTCGTCCCATGATAGGCCGTAGCTCTTCAATGCTCTTCTGTATCCTGCTTTACGCTTCTCGATTGATCTCGATTCCTTAGCGTTATCTTTGCTTGCAAAAGCTTCGTGAGGAAGTGTGACAACAGCTATTCTTCTGTGTCCTAGCTTAAGCACGCTGTTCATCTGCATAAAAGCTGCTTCTTCATCGTCGATTGTGACAGATGAAGCATCTTTATTGGCCTCTCCATCGATAGCAACTACAGGGAGCTTGCGCTGACGCAGAATGTCGCTTATTCCAAGATCGATAAAGAAGCCCATTGTTATGATTCCATCGACTGTTGCGTTCTTTACAGCCTCTGGAATTGAGTTATGAAGAGGTGGGATAATAGTGAGCATGTAGCCTTTATCCTGGCATACAGTTCCTATTCCCTTTATTACTTCTAGAATGTATGGGTTGCTTAGTGCTTTGTTGATATCTTGTGGAAGCAGGAATCCAATTGCTTTATGTTTTCCTAAAGATAAGGACCTGGCAAGAGGATTCGGTACGAAGTCGTATTCTTTAGCAACTTCTAATATACGAGCACATGCCTCCGCTCCGATTTTCTCAGGAGAATTGAATGCAAAGGAAACGGCAGTCTTTGAGTACCCGCTAATGCGTGCAATGTCAGCAATTGTAATACGTTTTTCTTTCTTCATTTCAATTCTCCATAAAGTCAATTAACCCTTAACAGCGCCAGCAAGAACACCTTTGATGATGTATTTCTGGCATGAGAGGAAGAATACGATAACCGGAATCATCGCAAGTACGAGCATAGCCATCATTGCGCCCATGTCAACTGAGCCATATCCGCCTCTTAAGTACTGTACAGCAACAGGGATTGTCTTGTAGTCATTTCCGATAGTCAGGTAAGGGAGCAGATAGTCATTCCAGACCCACATTGTATTCAGAATTGCAATTGTGATTGCTGTGCTTTTCAGCATAGGCATTACAATCAGGAAGAATGTCTGTACAGGATTGCATCCATCGATCATTGCTGCTTCTTCAAGCGCAATTGGGACAGATTTTATGAATCCTGCAAATATGAATGATGCCATGCCAGCTCCAAAACCAACATAGAGTAGGATAATACCAATAGGGTTGTCTAGGTGGAGCATATTAGCGAACTTAGTCATAGTAAACATAACCATCTGGAATGGTACAATCATTGAGAATACCAAAGAGTAGTAGATGAATGTTGTGACTGTGTCTTTGACTCTCGTTATGTACCACGCAAGCATGCTTGTTATTAGTAGAATGCCTAAAACAGATGCAACAGTAATCCAAAGAGAGTAGCCAAATGCTCTTATGAACCCAGTCTTGGCAATTCCTGATGTGTAGTTAGTCATGCCAACAAATGTAGTCTTATTAGGAAATTTGAATGGTTCATTTGAAATGAATAGCTTGGATTTGAAGCTGTTCATTGTTACAACGATGATAGGGAAGAGTACGAATGCTGCGAAACAGAGCAATACGATGAACATCAGCACTCTAGGCCATTTTCTGCCAGTAACCTGACTCATGCTTCTACCTCCTTGCTTCGTGTCAATGCGAGCTGCGTAATAGCTATAATAGCTACAGCGATTGTGAATATTACTGCTTTTGCCTGTCCAACGCCTTCAAAACCAGTTCTGCTATAGAATGTGTTGAAAATGTTGAGTGCAAGCATCTCTGTCTGATGGTTAGGGTTTCCAGCTGTGAGCGCTAAGTTCTGGTCAAAGAGCTTGAAGCCGTTTGTAAGTGTCATGAAGAGACAGATTGTGATAGAGCTCATCATTGATGGGATGATTATCTGGAATAGGGTACGAGGCTTGCTTGCACCATCTATTGCAGCAGCTTCTAGGATATCTGGTGAGATATTCTGGATAGCAGCTATATATATAACCATCATATATCCGACATTTTGCCAATTCATTAATATTACTGTTCCCCAGAAACCAAATTTTGGATCTCCGACTACTGTTGTCTCGAACTTGGCAAGCACACCATTTATGATTACAAACCAGATCCAGCCAAGTACAATACCTCCAATCAAGTTAGGCATGAAGAATATTGTTCTGAATGCATTTGTGCCAGGAATGTTATTAGTGAGCATCAATGCGAGAGCAAACGCAATGACGTTTATCGTTATTACAGACACGATTGTGAATAGTACTGTAAATCCAAAAGCATGAGTGAAGTAGTTATCTATAGTGAATGCTTTGATATAGTTATCAAAACCAGTAAATTCAGCATTAGTAATATTAGTGAAATTACAAAACGATAGCACTATACCCCAGATCATTGGGATCAGGAATGCAATTGAGAAGCATATGATTCCTGGAAGTGCAAATAGAGCGAAGTATTTTTTTATGGCTTTTTCCATATTGTTACCTGAAAATTTTTGTATAAAGAAAGGCCGCCGGCTTGAGACGGCCTTTCTATATTAATTATAAAGCTAGTCTTTGCTAATCGATTAGCGACCTGCGATCTTAGCTTCTTTAGCCCAGGAGTCTTTAGCAACCTTTACGCAATCTGCCCATGTTGCTGAACCCTGAAGATACTGAAGAAGTGAGCCACCAAAGTCTGACTTCCACTGCTCTGAAGGAATGCCTGTGAAGCACCATGGAATTGATGTAATGCCATCTTTAACCATCCAGCGGTTAACTTCCTTAGCAAGTGGGTCTGCTGGGAGTTCGTTTTCAGCAAATGAATTGAATGGTGTGATGAATCCAAGTTTCTCAGATACAAGCTTCTTGCCTGTTGCTGATGAGAATAGCCATGTCAAGAACTTATCTGCATTAGCCTGATCCTCAGCTGAGAGATTCTTGTTTATGCAGAGATAGTTTTCTGTACCAACACAGAGACCTAAGTGCTCTTCGCCATCAAGACCTGCATAGATAGGTAAGAACTTGATGTCTTCATTAGCTACTGTGTTTCCAGGAACGCCTAAGATCTGGCCTGCACCCCAGTTACCATTCTGAACCATTGCACACTGACCAAGTGCGAACTCTGCCATTGAGTCGTCTACGCTCTTTGAGCCAAGAAGACCTTTAGCTGTTGTGCTGTTGTTTGTATAGAGGTCGAAAATAGCCTGGTACTTATCAGCTGCTGTGAAAGCAAGTTCTTTAGAAGCGAGTGTAGCCTGAGCTGACTTGAATTCGCCATAGAGTGCGATGTTCATCAAGTGAGTCTGCCATCTCCAATCCTGGCCAGGACCAAATGATGTTGATGCGAATACGCCCTTGATTCCGAGCTGATCTTTCTTTGCCTGCATGTCTTCAACAACTGCTTTCAATGTAGCGAAGTTATTGATTTCATCCATTGACTTAGCCTTAGCACCGCTCATTGCGAAGTACTTGTTCATGATAGCCTGGTTGTAGATGATTCCGTAGCCTTCAACTGCATATGGGATAGCTGCTACTTTGCCATCAATTGAGAGTGCCATTGATTTATCAGCAAGGAGCTTATAGAACTCTGTATTGTCGAGTGCTGCAACATCATTTCTTGAATCAGCAAGACCTACAGGACCGTTTGTCTGGAAGATTGCTGGTGGGTTTTTCTTTGCCATCTCACTCTTAAGAGTAGATGCATACTGGTTAGATGCAGCAGTAACAACCTTAAGTTTGATACCTGTCTCAGCTTCAAATGCTGGAGCAACTTCTTTCTCATATACTTCAGCGATTTCTGGCTTGAAGTTTAAGAAATATACCTCTGCTTTCTTTGCAGAAGCTTCATTAGCACCCTGTGCGAATACGCATGTCAGAGCTAGAAGGCAAACTAGAACGATTGAAATAGCTTTCTTCATTTTGTATCTCCTTTTTATCCGTTAAAAGGTAATTTTTTAACCTATATTTAAAATGCTAAACCGGTTTTCTAAAGCGGTCAAGTAAAATCTTTTAATTTTTTTATTTCATTGATATATAAGTAATAATAATGAGATAGGCAGGATTTAACGAGAAATATGGGGGTCTGTAGTCTCAATCTCTAGAAGATATTTCAGTTTTATTGTCTTAGCTTTAAGCGTAATAGTGTGATTCTCTTCATTGAGGTTTATAAACTCAGATGTAAGTGTCTTGACTTCTCCTTCATCTTCAGTTTCAGGAGAGAAATATGAAAGCGTAATAATGTCATGCTTATTGAGGCTTTTCAGCGTTTCATTTATCTTGCTGCGTTTCACTTCAGCAATGTATGGGCGTTTTACTCGCTTGCTTTTTCTCTCTTCTTCTACAATGCTCTCTTCGTAGCCTCTCAGCGCTGCAAAAGGAGAGAATATCTTGGCTCTTTCAGCTCTATCCATTCTAGGATGCGCTTTGAGAGACTCAGCACTTCTATATTCTTTTATATTGATGATGTCGCTATAGTTCATGCCTTATGTCCTCCAATCTGACTGTTTCTCTCTCGTGCTGTAGAGCCTTCTTCAAATGCTGTTGCTTTGACAATTGCATTCTTACCGAATGTGCTTTTGATATCGAGCATAGTGCGCTGAAGCCGCTTTGCTTTCTCATCTCTTTCATTCTCTCCAAATAGATCAAGGTGAGATTCAATCCCTTCGCTTATGATATCTGATGCGACTATGTTTATGCGTCTGATTGTATAGAGCCTATTGACTATCCCGTCATAGACTTTGAGAGCAGCATCGATTATATGAGAGCTTATTGAGCTGTAGTGGGGAAGGTGGACTATGCCATGAACACTCTTAGGCACGCTTCTCCCATAATGGTCACTTTGGATATTCGCACTCACGATGCCTTTATCAACATTCTCTCTGTCATAACCTAAATATAGTGATATTGCACCTGCCTCTGCACTTCGCTCTAAAAGCATGAATGAGAGCTCTTCAGCCATCTCTTGGACAATCAATCTTCCTTTTTCATAGCTATATGGAGAAGAGAGCACTTGTCCATTAGAAAGCGAGCTCTCTTTAGGCTTATATCTTTTGATATCGCACATAAGAGTGCTTTCTTCACCAAAGGCATGGTCGATGAGAATCTCTCCATCGACTCCGAACTCTCTGAATATTGTATCTGAGTTATTTATTGAGAATCTTGCCAGTTCTCCCATCGTGTATATTCTGTATTTGGCAAGGCGCTCTGCAATGCCTGGGCCTATGCGCCAGAAATCTGTAAGCGGTTTATGATCCCAGAGCTTCTCTCTATATGATAAGACATCCAAAGACGCTATTCTTACGCCTTTTTCATCTGCTTTCACATGCTTTGCTATTATATCCATAGCAATCTTAGCAAGGTACAAGTTGCTTCCAATTCCTGCAGTTGCAGTGATGCCTGTCTCTTCCAGTACGCTCTCAATCAGCTTTCTTGCGAAATCTTCAGCGCTTAGCTTATAGAGCTTCAAATAGTCTGTTGCATCTATGAAGCACTCATCGATAGAGTAGACGTGGATATCATCAGGAGAGACATATCTTAAATAGATAGAATAGATGCGCGATGAGTATTTTATATACAGTGCCATCTGAGGCTTTGCGGCAATATAGTCAATGCGCTTCCCGCTTCGTCTGATTATCTCTTCAACTTCAAATAGTCTGGCTCTTCCTTTGATGCCGATTGCTTTAAGGGCTGGAGAGACAGCAAGGCATATTGTCTTTTCTGTTTTTGATACATCAGCAACTACGAGTCTTGCTTTAAGCGGATCAAGTCCACGCTCTACGCATTCAACAGATGCATAGAATGACTTTAAATCTATTGCGATGTATGTCCTTTCTCTCTCCATAGTCATAATCTAGCCTTTTTCTGCTTAAAAATGCAAAGTTTTATTTGTATTGTGATACGAGAAAAAATCTTTTTTGTGATACTATCCGAAATATGTTGAAAGCTGATAACAGTGAGAATTATAAACGAATGACAGAGACTCCAGTCTCTTCTTTGATCCCTAGGCTTGCTATCCCTACTATAATATCGATGCTTGTCTCTTCTATCTATAATATGGCAGATACATTCTTTGTATCTCAGCTTGGAACAAGTGCAAGCGGTGCTGTTGGAATAGTATTCTCAATAATGGCCATCATACAAGCTGTTGGCTTCACTATTGGAATGGGCAGTGGAATACTTGTTAGCAAGGCTCTTGGAGCAAGAGACCATGAAGAGGCTGAGAAGCTTGTCTCTTCAGCATTCTTCTCATCTATTGCGTTTGGCCTTATTCTTGCCTTTATCGGGCTTGTATTCAATAGCAAGATCATGAGCATGCTTGGTGCAACAGAGACTATCTTGCCATATGCTGAAGCCTACTCAAGATATATTTTCATCGCTTGTCCTATAATGATTGGCTCATTTGTAATGAATAATATATTGAGAAGCGAAGGAAAAGCGCTATATGCAATGATTGGCATCACAGTTGGTGGATTATTGAATATTGCACTTGATCCGCTCTTCATCTTCACATTTGGTCTCGGAACTGCAGGCGCAGCTATTGCTACTGCTATAAGCCAGGTTATCAGCTTCATATTGCTTTTATCTGCTTTCTTAAGAGGAAAAAGCGATGCTGTTATGAGAATAAGCAAAGTATCACTATCTATTTCTACATATGGCCAGATAGTGAAAACCGGTTTGCCTTCTCTTGCGCGTCAGGGACTTGCATCTATTGCTACTATACTTCTCAATGTCAATGCTGCTGTTTATGGAGATGCCGCTATTGCTGCTATGTCTATCTCAGGCAGAATCACATTCTTCATTTTCTCTGTGCTTCTTGGCTTCGGACAGGGCTTCCAGCCTGTATCAGCATTCAACTGGGGTGCTAAGCGCTACGATAGAGTATATAAAGCAACTTCATTCACAGCGTTTGTTGGAACTATTGGAATAACGATTCTTTCTGCTCTTTGCTTTATAGCAGCTCCTAGTTTGATAGGTGCTTTCAGAGATGACCCGGATGTAATCAGAATAGGAGTAGTAGCGCTCAGAGCTCAAGCACTGCTATTGCCACTTACAGGCATAAATGTAACTACTAATATGTCTCTGCAGTCTACTTCGCATGTAGCAGGTGCTACATTCTTAGCACTTTGCAGACAAGGTATTTTCTTTATTCCTTTCATTATCATTCTGCCGCAGATTATTGGTATTCTAGGCGTCGAGATTGCTCAGCCTGTTGCTGATTTCTTCACATTCCTATGTTCATTGGTATTATTCATAAAGTATAGAAAAGAGCTGAGGACTAAAATGGAGGCTCAGCGTGAATAAAGCGTCATATTTCAAGGGCGTCTTCTATATTCTGCTCTCAGCATTTGGCTTTGCAGTTATGAACTTATGCGTGACGCTTGCAGGTGACTTGCCTCTATTTCAGAAAGCTCTGTTCAGAAATGCGTCTGCAGCTATATTCTCTTTCATCTTATTCATGAAAAGCAATGAGGAAAAGGACTGGAAAAGAGAAGATCTGCGTCTGCTTTTCTTCAGGTCTTTTTTCGGCACTATCGGATTAATCTCAAACTACTATGCTTTAGACCATTTGCTCTTGTCTGATGCGTCAATGCTCAATAAGCTATCTCCATTCTTTACTTTGCTTTTATCTGCATTGATTCTCAAAGAGAGCTGCAATTGGAAGCAATACTTATTGATTCTAGTGGCTTTCATTGGCACTCTTTTCATAGTCAAGCCATCATTCGTTCTCTCTGAGAATATGGTTGCAAGTATTATCGGGATTATAGGTGGCTTTGCAGCAGGCTCGGCATATACATGTGTCAGAGCTCTTGGAAAGCGAGGAATGCCTGGCTCTCAGATAGTTTTCTTCTTCTCTCTTTTCTCAACTATTATATGCATTCCTTTTGTTATAAAAGATCATGCACCAATGACTAAGTACCAAGTGCTTATTATGATAATAGCCTCTCTAGGTGCAACTCTTGGCCAGATGGGCATCACCGCTGCATATAAAGAGGCTCCGTCAAAAGAAATCTCGATATTCGATTATTTCACTGTTGTTTTCTCTGCTCTTCTTGGCTTTGTCTTCTTAAAGCAAGTACCAGATACGTACTCAATGATTGGCTATGTAGTCATATTCATAAGTGCATATCTGATGTTCTTATACAACAAGAAACATTAGACAATATCGATCAGGCAGCTTCTCATAACAGCAAATGCTGCCTCTTCATTCTCTTTTGTTGTTCCAGCTGTAGCATTTCTATCTATTTTTATTGTTGTTTTTTTTAGATCTGTTATCTATGTCTTAATAACTTTTTTAGTCAAATTTAGAAATTATGACTATTTATATATTGTTCATCTTTAAATATCTATAACTGAAGAACCATATTCCCAAACCATATTGAATTTTGTATATGGAATACGCTGAACATTCATAAAGTAGAATTTATGACCAATATAATCGCTATAAGGAAATGTTCTTTTATCTGTATTAGGAAGATTCAAAAATATGTATTCATCCTTAATTGATCCGTTTGTATTCTCATCTTTATCTCTTTTGAGTTTAATAGCCATAGAAGTCCAGTAATCATATTCTTCTTCCAGCTTGTTTTCTGAAAGATTATAGAAAACATATATCGTTGAAAAGAAGGAATTAGACTTTGCCATTACATATTCATCTCCACTTTCATCAACACCTTTGCTCCAATCATATGAGTATGGATCATCAATTCCCCATCCTCCATCAATAAAAAAGAAGTATTCAATCATTCCATCTTCAGGTGGAATGACTTTCTGAAGCTCTCCAGCAAAAGAGCTCATTAACAATATGCAGAGCAATAACAATAAGCAATTCCATTTTTTCATATATCCATCCATGATTTTAATAGAGTAAATCTAAATATTAAAGAATATCAATTCTTTGGAGGAAATTGCAAAAGTCTGTTAGCGCCCTAATGCAATGAATAAATATGCAAAATAGATGTCTTGCGGTTTTTTCTG
>CAKQJZ010000011.1 GCA_934247875.1 uncultured Spirochaetales bacterium | reverse complement strand
GTTGCCTTTGCTAATGTCGTATCAAACCTATCAGTAACAAAGCTAGGCACTTCATCCTCGATGCCAAGCCGAGAAGAGATAAATGCTTTCTTAGAAAGCGTGAAATAATTTAAATGCACCCAGAGCGGGTGCATTTTCATAGCTTCCACATATAAGAAATGTAATTTTTGACTGCAAATACAAACAAGAAACTATGTTATCATTGCATTCTCGCTTCAGCTTGTTATAAGAAAAGAGAAAATACCTGCCATAAATTTAATATATGCCATATTTATATTCTTATTTCGGAATATATAATTTCAAAAATGTTTTAGCGCATCCATTACTTCAGGAAGCGTAGGAACACTTGAGATTCCGCCAGAGCGTGTTGTTGAAATGCCAGAAGAGACAGTTGCAAAGCGGACGATAGACTCAAGGTCATCTTTAGCTAGATCTTCAATCTCTTTGCCGCTCTTTAGAAAAGCAAAAGCTGCACTGCCTCCGAAGATATCGCCAGCACCAGTAGTATCAAGAGTAGCACCTGCATCATATATCCCCATAGAACCGCTGTAACGTTTATTGCTATAGAAACAACCCTCTTTCCCTTTTGTTATATATAAGAGCCTGACACCATATTCATCATGGATACGCATAGCCTTCTCCTCTTCTGATAAAGCGCCAAATACAAGTTCAGCTTCTTCTTCGCTTATCTTCACGATATCAGCTACCATAAGACCTTTTTTAATCATCTCTACAGCATCATCTTCGCTCTTCCATAGCATAGCTCTGTAGTTTGGATCAAATGAAATAAGCGCACCATTCTTTCTGGCTATTTCAATTGCTTTAAAGGTTGCACTCCTAGATGGCTCATCTGTAAGAGAAAGAGTTCCAAAGTGGAAAACCTTTGTATTCTCTAAAAGCGATGCATTGACTTCACTCTCTTTCAGCATAGTATCAGCACCAGGCTTACGGGCAAAAGAGAAGATTCTATCTCTCTCTTTTGTGAAAGTAACAAAAGCAAGAGTCGTGAAAACATCATCTGCTTTTATAATACCAGTAGTATCAATACCTATATCATTTAGTGTATCTATAAGCATTGTTCCAAATGCATCTTCTCCAACCTTAGCTATCATTGCGCATTCAGCACCAAAACCTGAAAGAGCTGCTAGGTAATTTGCAGGAGCACCACCTGGATGCGCCTCAAAGACTGGATATTCACTATCACTATTCAAAGACGCAAAATCAATTAAAAGCTCACCAAGCGCAACAACATCGTACATAATATGTATATCCTCTTACTACAAAATCAATTAGCTACAAACCATCACTTTATTCTCTATCTCGAAATAATATATGGTTTTTCATTTGCTTCATCTAGATATTATCATTTTCGAAGCATGTTTTCATCTTCCTATACATACTTAATACAAAGTACAAAACAAATAAACCCTGCTGCTGAAACTTTAGAATTTCCTAGTACCAAACTTTAGAATTTCCTAGTACCAAACTTTAGAATTTCCTAGTACCAAACTTTAGAATTTCCTAGGTCTAGACTTTAGAATTTCCTGAGACTATACTTATAGCAATGGAAAATAATACAGAAAGGAGCAGACCAAATGATTCCACGCAATGCATATAACTCCTTAATGCGACTCGCTTCAGAGTTTCCAATTATTGCAATAACAGGCCCTCGTCAAAGTGGAAAAACAACTTTGGTTCGATTTGCTTTTCCCAATAAGAAATTCATTTCCTTCGATGATAAGAGCATGAGAGAACTCGCATCTTCCAATCCTGGAGATTTTCTCAAAGCATTTCCAGATGGAGTTATTATCGGTGAAGCGCAAAAGGTTCCAGATATCTTCGATGCAATAAAACTGATTGTAGATCAAGAGGAATCCACGCCAGGGAAATATATCCTAACAGGTTCAAGCCAATTAAGGCTAAGAGAAAACATCACAGATAGCCTTGCTGGAAGAGTCGGTCTATTGAAGCTTCTTCCATTCACAATCGAAGAGCTTAGAAATGCTAATGAACTTCCTGCTGATGCTTATGACTTGTTTTTCAAAGGATTTTATCCTCCGCTTCATGATAAAACAAAGCACTTTATTCCTTATGACTGGTTCGAAAACTATATCGATACATATTTGGATTTGGATGTTAGAGAGCAGATAAATAGCGCTAATCTCTCTGCTTTTAGAAAGTTCATACAAATATGTGCCCTTTATAGCGGTCAGCTTGTTAATTATGAATCGATGGCAAAGCTTGTTGGTGTTTCTTCTGTGACAATTAAGAATTGGTGCTCAATATTGGAGACATCATATATCATATTCTTCGTCGAACCTGATAGACACAACCTCGGAAAAGCAATTGTCAAAACACCAAAGTTATACTTTGTCGATTCAGGTTTATTGTGTCACCTTCTCAGGATAAACACCAAGGAAGAATTATTGCTCAATTCTCATAAAGGAAACATTGTTGAAACAGTTGCTGTATCAGAGCTCACAAAAAGCAAGTTCAATGAAGCAAGAAAATCCAATATAACCTTCTTCCGTGATAAAAACGGGTTCGAGGTAGATATCATTGCAGACTGGAGTCATACATTTGCAATCGAAGTCAAAAGCAAAAACGAACCACTTAATAAGCTATCAAATGATGTTAAGCGATATACAGAACTAAGAGGAGACGAAACAAAAGCCAAAGTTTTTTATCTTGGAGACTTAACTTGCACAATTAATGATATCCAATATATTTCCTGGAAAGATTGGTCCGAAAAAAACTTAATGTAAAGATCAATATGCGTCGCTTAATAAGAAATCTGCAATGTGCATTGTTATAATCCCATTATAATTGCCACCTGCAAATTCATCTGTGCGAAGAACATATTTGGGATAGTTATCCCTGATATCCAATAGGCGCTCATATTCTCTTCTTTCTGTTTTCTTATTAGAGATTTCTTTTGATACTTGGACGTATATCTTCTCATTCTGACGTGCAGCAACAAAATCTATCTCTTGATTTTCAGCCTTTCCAACATAAACAGAATATCCACGGCGGCAGAGCTCAAGATAAACAATGTTTTCTAGGCTTCCAGATACTGTATCATCATTATATCCAAGAACACTGTATCGAAGGGCTGTATCAGATAGATAGAATTTTTCCTGAGTTTTCAGAGTCTCTTTACCCTTGAGATCATAACGAGAACATCTATGTAGTATAAATGCTTTTTCCAGATTAGTGAGATAGCTATAGACTGTTTCAATATCGATTTTTCTCTGCTCTGCTTTCAGATAGTCTGAAACAGTCTTCGCAGAAAATGTATTTCCAACATTATCAAATACATATTTGACTACTCTTTCAAGCTGATCAACTTTCCTTATTTGGTTTCTTCTTACAATATCTGAAAATACAATCGAGCTATAAATATCCTGTACGATAGCATACGCTTCATTAATGTTATATGGTCTTAAGTGAACAGCAGGGAAACCACCTGTTTTAAGATATGATGCCAGCTCAGTATGAATATCACCAATCTTCCCATATGCTTCTTTAAAACTAAGATATTCCCGAAAAGAAAGAGTGTATATCTGAAATGAAATGTATCGCCCTGTCAAATATGTAGAAATCTCAGATGAAAGCATTCTGGAATTTGATCCAGTAACATATATATCAACGTTGAAATCTGATAAAAGCGAATTGACAACTCTCTCCCAGCCGCTAATTTCCTGAATCTCATCAAGAAAGAAATATGTCCTTCTTTTATTATCAATCTTCGATTTAAGCTCTTTATATAGTGCATCAGCAGACATATCGAAAAACTCCATTGAGTCAAAACGATAGCTGTTAATCTGTTCTTCAGATACACACTTCTCTGATTGAAGTTTATCCTTAATCATTTCTAGGATAGTGGATTTTCCTGATCGCCTAACACCTGTGATAATCTTCACCAAAGGAGTATCCGCATAACGCATGATCTTCTCAACATAAAGAGGTCTCAATATCATGTAGCTAGCTCTTCCTTAATCCATATCATATTCTAAAGTGTTTCATTTTTCCATAACTTTATCGATTATAACCCGAAAGACTTTCCATTTTTGGTTGCAAAAAAAAGGATGGAAGCTGATATGCAACCATCCATTCATATCTTTATCAGAATCTTATGCCAGCACCAAGATAAGCTGAGAAATAAACAGATTTGAATATGAAGCCATATACAGCATTGCACCCAAGAGTAATTAGAATTGCATCATCGCTGCCAAATGCATAGCTGAGAGATGTCAATGCACCTGCTGTCACATCAAAAATCGGATCATCTGAAATAGCAGCAAATAGGCCAAGTCCCAAACAAGCTTCGATCTCTAAGCCGCCAATAGGCCTGAAAAGCGCACCAGTACCTGAGAAGAAATTCCAGAGAATGCCATTCAAACTGCTCTGATCTACTGCATAACCAAAATCATTTCTAGCTAAAGCTGTCAAGTTGATTTTCTTTCTTTCGCCGAAGACAAGCTTATCATCGACATAGCCACCAATCGCGATAGCACTCCTTTCCTCTCCAATGCCTTCAACTCCCATAAGTGATAAACCAGAAGAGAATGTATTCTTAGGAAATGCTGCAAACAAGCTAACAGAAAACAACATTAACGTAACGATTAAAATTACTTTCTTCATAATCAACCCCTTTTCTTTTTTGTTAATTATACAAGAAAATCTTGGCATAGAAAGAAAAAACAGAAATCGTAAACGCTCATCATGATTTATATAACGCATCTCCATCTACCAATAAGAAATCGCCATTATCCTCAAATGCAAAACCACTAGAGGAAATAAACCCGACTTTTGCTACTGTTATTCCTTTTATCTGATGCAGCTTTTTCTGCTCTTCGATGCACTCAGAAAGAATCATAGGCTTCGCATAATATTTGCATTCAAAGAAGTCATACACACCGCCGCAGCGTCTTATAACACAGTCAAATTCCCCATTGCTTCTTGTCGCAGGGTCATCGTACCAATAAGAACCAAAGTCCTCTATATCCTCATAAGGCTCTTTGCCTGCCATTCTATGGAAATATTCCAGAGAAATTCCTTCAAAGCGCCTAGATATGAATTCATTCAATGCTTTTTCCACGTTGTTTTTATAGAACTGCTCTTCACCTATTCTTGAAACAACACCAGACGAAGCAAAAATAAAAGAAAAATAAAATCGCATCAGATTATCACTGATTTCATAAAACTGCTTTTTCTTATCATCTCTTCTGTTTATTGGTTCTGTTTTCTTTATAGTCTCCATATCTAAAAGAATTTTCAGTTGCTTATCTAGAATGCCTGTCTCCTTGCTATTGATGGTATCTTTTATTTCGCTATAGCGTTTCTTCCCATTCTTCAAAGCTTCTAAGATTCTAACATCGAATGATTTCTTTATTTCACGAAGCATGATGTTATCAACATGAGATCTGATAAGACCTGTTTCAGGCAGAAAAAGCTCTATAATGTTTTCTTTTAATGATTTTTCTATCTTAAGATGTTCCAATACATAAGGAGACCCCCCAAAAACACTATAAAAAGCAATCTTATCTCTTATTGATAGCTCATGATAAAACTTAGCAGCATCATAATAATTGAAATCACGTAGATTGAGAATTAATGAAAACCTACCAAAGAGCGGATTATCCGAATAAAGCAATTCTTTCATCATTGTGATATATGAACCACACAGAATAAGTTTCATATTGTTTGGCAGATTATCGATTATTCTTTGCATATAAGAATCGACTTCATTATTCTTTTTCGTTTCTTTCAAATAAGGATATTCATCTATGATGAGTAATATGTTCTTATCGGTTTTACCTAGAAACTCAATCGCTTCAAAGATATTGCTAAAAGATATATCAGGGAGAGATAATGCTTCTGAAATACTTTTATACAATAAAGACAGATTGCCTTCAAAGGTACTTGAGACACACAAATGATTTATGACAACACCTTCAAATGATTTGCTTGCTTCATTTATCAGAGTAGATTTTCCAACTCGTCGCTTCCCATATACAAGTATTGCACTCTTTTTAGCTTTCAAAGAAAGCTCTGACTTAATTGCATCTAATTCTTTCTCTCGCCCTATAAACATAACACACCTTTTTAATGAATATTTTTTCACTGAAAATATTTTCACTATTATAATAACAGACAAAAGATTCCCTTTCAAATCTTTTATATCGAAAAAAATTCAAATACCTAAGTATAAGATGCTTATTGCTTTTTCTCTTGCTGAAGCTGTTTCTCAAGAGCTGATTGCTTTGCTAAAATCGCATTGACTTTATCATAGAGATCCTCAATCATGATCTCAGTTTTCAGATTGACTTTATAATCGTTTTCAGCTCTTCGTCGATCTTTCTCTTCTTGTCGGTTTTGGCTCATCATGATCAGAGGCGCTTGTATAGCTGCTACACAAGATAGTACTAGGTTGAGCAATATGAATGGAAATGGGTCAAATGCCTTAGATAGCAGCAGTGCATTGACAACCATCCATGCAACAAGGACCCCTGTGAAGGAGAAGATGAAAGCCCAGCTTCCTGCAAACTTTGCAATAGCATCAGCAGCGCGCTGCCTTAGCGTATATTTTTCTTTTTCTTTATCAGGACTAACAGAAATCTGACTGTCAGCTAGAAGATTCAGCACTTCTTCATCTGACATATCATGCTTAATACCCTCAAGAACTTCTTTTAGCAGCTTCCTGTTTTCTTTCATCTCACTCCTCCTTTTCATGAAGTGGTTGATTCAGTAATTATTTGCTTAACAGAGCGCCAAGCTTTTCAAGCCTTGATATTGCTTCTGCTAATGTTTCTTTGCTACGTGCAAAGTGAAGCCTGATCAAGTTGTTGACATCTTCTCTGAAGAAGCTTGAGCCTGGAACTGCAGCAACTCCGATGTTTCTGATCATCCACTCACAGAACTCCAAATCACTCCATCCAGCAAAGCGGTCAAGGGCGAGGAAGTCTGAGATATCGACAAGGACAAAATATGAGCCTTGTGGATTATTGTGCTTTAGCCCGATTCTATCTAAGCCAGACAAGAAGAACTCACGCTTTTCTGTGTATAAAGCTTTGAGACCATCATAGTAGCTTTCAGGCAGAGTTAGGCCACTTACAGCAGCTTCCTGAAGCGGAGCTGCAGCACCAACTGTCAAGAAGTCATGTACCTTCTTAGCAGCTTCTATGACATTCTCAGGTCCGATTATATATCCTAGTCTCCAGCCTGTGATTGAATATGTCTTTGAGAGGGAGTTGCATGTAATAGTATGCTCAAACATCCCAGGAAGCGATGCAACTGCAATGTGCTCATATGGGTCAAAGACAATATGCTCATATACCTCGTCTGTTACAACAAATGCATCATACTTCAATGCAAGATTGCCGATAGCAACAAGTTCTTCTCTAGTGAATACCTTTCCACATGGATTTGAAGGGTTGCATACAATGATAGCTTTAGCACCATCTTTGAAGCCCTGTTCAATCTGGTTGATATCAAAAGAATATGTTGGAGGCACAAGTGGGATGAATATAGGAGTTGCACCAGACAAGATCGCATCAGCTCCATAGTTTTCATAGAATGGTGAGAAAACCATGACTTTATCGCCTGGGTTGCATATAGTCATCACTACACACATCATAGCCTCTGTTCCGCCACATGTGACTACAATCTCCTTATCTGGATCTATATCCCTATTCATCGTTTTTCTGACTTTGGCACTTAAAGCTTCTCTGAAGTTCTCAGCACCATATGTTACAGAGTATTGATGAGGACCTTTATGAGAGACAACCTCCAGTGCATCCATAAGCTCCTTTGGTGGATCGAAATCAGGGAAGCCCTGAGAAAGATTAATGCAGCCTGGGCATGCATCGCTTATACGTGTCATGCGTCTAATAACTGAATCTGTGAATGTGCTTACTCTTTTACTTAATTCGCTCATATATTTCCTCAATGAAAAAGATTCAATATGAGGCCCCATCAAGAGGCCTCAGATATATAATTTTAGATTTCTTAATTTGTTATAGTACTTTTTGCAAGAAGCTGATCAAGCGTGGGCTATGAGGATCTTCAAAGAACTCATCTGCTTTTCTATCCTCATCGATCTTGCCGCCATCAAGGAACAATATACGGTCGCTGACTTCACGTGCAAAACGCATTTCATGAGTAACGATGATCATTGTCATTCCTTCGTTTGCAAGCTGCTTGATTACATCAAGAACCTCACCAATCATCTCCGGATCCAGTGCACTTGTTGGCTCATCAAAAAGCATTACATCTGGGTCCATCATCAATGAGCGTACAATAGCAATACGCTGCTTCTGCCCGCCCGAGAGCTGACTTGGATAGTAGTCTGCTTTGTCTTCAAGTCCCATGCGTCTCAAGAACTCTATAGCTTTGTCTTCTGCTTCATCACGCTTCAATCCTTTGATGCGCATTGGAGCTGCTGTGATATTCTTCAAGACATTCATGTTATTGAAGAGATTGAAATGCTGGAAAACCATGCCAATCTTCTGACGATGCTTGTTGATATCTACCTTCTTGCTGCATAGATCAACGCCATCGAAGATAATCTGGCCAGATGTTGGAGTCTCCAAGAGATTGAGACATCTTAAGAATGTGCTCTTACCACCACCTGAAGGACCAATCATTGAAACAACTTCATTTGCTTTGAAGTCTGTTGTGATTCCATTGAGAACCTGCAAATCACCAAACTGCTTATATAGATTCTTAACTTCAATAATGTTCTTATCTGCCATGCTTCATCCTCTTTTCCAAGACACCAATCAATCTGCTGCTTATGAATGTCAAGATAAAGTATATACAAGCAGCTATAGCCAAACAAGGAAGGCTTCTATATGTGACAGCGATTACATCATTTGTTCTGAACATCAAATCTGCAATGCCTATTACAGAAACAATTGAAGATTCCTTGATTACAGTAACAAACTCATTGCCAAGTGCTGGAAGAATGTTTCTTACTGCCTGAGGAAGGATTACAAGACGCATTGCCTCTCCATACTTGAAGCCAATGCTTCTAGCAGCTTCCATCTGACCATCATCGACAGCTTGGATTCCAGATCTGATGACTTCAGCAACATATGCGCAGCTATTCATGCTCATAGCAACGATACCTGCCATGAATCTTGAGAAGTTAGGAATCCAGGAAACATCTGGGAATGTTATGCCTGCCATAGGAAGGCCATAGAAGATGAACATAAGCTGAACCATCAAAGGCGTTCCACGTACAAATTCAATATACGCAGTAGCAAGCCACCTAAGTGGCTTGATCTTGCACATTCTCATTATTGCCATAAGCGTACCGAAGATTACTCCCAAAAGTACGCTTAAAGCTGCTATGATAAGTGTATTCTTAACACCTTCGAAGAAGAATGCTGAATACTTATTGAATAGAACGAATATCTGTTCAAAAAATCCCATGTCAGAGTCCTAGTTCCTTCTGAAGTGCTACAGACTCATCCCATGCCTTCTGGTAAGAACCATCAGCAAGTACTTTCTCAATTACCTTATTTACTTCTGCTGTGAGGTCATCGTTACCCTTCTTGATAACAACAGACTTGCCATAGTGAGCCTCTGCAGAGTCGAACTTGTAGTTAGCTACAGCAAGCTTACCTTCGCTTGATGCTACGATTGCATCGCCTACAGCTGCATCAACAACAAGGCCTGCAATGTTGCCATTCTGAACTTCGATAGCAAGCTCTGGATACTTAGCAAGCTCGAAAAGTGTTGACTTTGTGAAGATCTTCTTGATCATCTGAGACTGCATTGTACCTCTCTGAGCACCAACCTTCTTGCCTGCAAGTGCATCAACAGATGTATAAACATTCTCATTGCCAGCAGCTACAACAAGGTACTGAACACTCTCTTCATAAACATCAGAGAAATCAATTACCTCAGCACGATCTGGTGTATTAGTGAATGCTGCGATACCTAAATCAACCTGACCAGCCTGAACTGCAGGGATAATGCCATCAAATGCCATATCGACAATCTCAAGCTTTACGCCAAGGTAATCTGCAATCTGCTTTGCGAGGAAAATATCACAACCAACGATATTTGCGTTTGCGTCTTTGAATTCATATGGAGCATACTGAGCTTCTGTTCCAACAACAAGCTTGCCGCTTGCTTTGATCTTTGAAAGAGCTGAACTGCTCTCTTTTGAGCCATTAGCAAATAGCGCAGAAGAGACAAGCAAAAGTGCCAATGCAACTACAACAATCTTAGAAATCTTTTTCATATCATCACTCCTAAATTATCTTTTTAAGAACCTTGTATAGGTATACATAAAAAGTGAAAGTTTATTCAATACATTTCGACGAAAAATAAATAAAAATTCTAAAAATTTATATTTTAGCCCCATTTTATGAATATTTATTCAAAACCAACTTATATTAGTTCTGCGCCTTTATCGCTTCTTTCGTGCAAGGCTCATAAGAAATAAGCATTTCTCCGTCTAAGTCCTCTTTATGCATGTCTACAGCAGAAATCTGATGATTGGTATAAGTAGTATAGTAATAAATTCCTTTTTCAGTATTGCAGCAGGAAGTATAAAGCGTGATTTCATACTTATCTTCTCCAAGCTTGCAGCACCCTCTCATCTGGTCAACACTGCCTAAGATATGGAAAAACTGATTGACGCTCTCTTCTTCAGAGTCTCCTGATAAAGAATTAAGCTTCACAAATGAAACACGTACAAAGCGCGACTGAGATGAAAGATCTCCAGGAAGCCCAATGCCACCCATGCCGCGGCTATATTGGCTTAGCGCAATATCTTTTGAGAATGTGTTTTCACGGTTTCCAGTGCTTAATGACATATAGTTATTAAGATTGAACATCTGGTACTCAAAAGGAGGATTATTAGTCAGTACTCCGATTGGGTTATCATGGATATGCAGACCATCTTTCATAGCTTCAACGACAATGCACTCATCTTTGTCTGCAATAATCCAATGAAGCTCTGCAACTGGGAGATTCGCCATAAACGGAGTGTCGATAATATTTAGATTCTCAAGATAAGAGCGAGCCTCTTTCACAGACGCAGCATTACCAAGAAGCCAAGGAATAAGCTCAAACTGAGCAATATTGGCTTTGCCTTCTACCCTTTTGCTATAATGAGCGTTGCCAACGAAATTCAGCCCCGCTATTCCAAGCCCTTTCTCATTCACTGCATCATAGTACAAAGGATAATCGTCTAGTACACATGCCATTCCAATCATAGCATAGTGGTTAATGCTCTCTCCGCCTTCGCGAAGCTTGAAAACATAGTTTCTAGGAGTTATCACAATCTTATCGCCAAATGAAGTCTCATAGTCTAATGTGCGCCCAAAATAAAAATCCTTGGTCTTATAACTTGCTGCAGTACACATAATGCCTCCGACAATATAAATAGTCGCGAAGCAAACTGAAATCGTCAACATAATGAGATCATAAAGCGTATAATGGATAAGAGGAGATGATATGATCAAGAACGAAGCAAAACACAACTGGAAGATATTAGTCGCAATAAGAGAACAGCTAGAGCATAGAGCTACATGGCTTTATCTCTTATGCGATGAGGCTAGAAAGAAAGGACTTGAATGGGAAAGCTTCGCACCCGATGCTATCAGAAGATGCGGACTATACCAGGGTAAGAATCTAGTTAGCAAAGGCAAGACAGATAGCCTCAAAGGATTGAAGAAGACTCTATTTACAAAGCCTGCGCAGCTTGTTTTTGAGATGGACGTGAAAAGATGCGATGATGAGCACTTGGATATAGATTTCCACTATTGTCCACTTGTGAAAGCATGGCAAAAACAGAACTTGAGCGACGATGAGATAGCACGACTATGTGATATCGCAATGTGCGGCGACCATGGAATCGGAGAGTGCTACAACGCAAAACTTGATCTTCCCAAATGCATAGCTAAGGGAGACGATATATGCGCATTGAGATACAGCAAGAAAAATGTGTGATCAAACGACTGCTTTTATTGCTTCCATGCATATTGATTCTTCTCTCTGCATGTGATGAAGTCAATGTTTATCAGAAGCTCAATATTACAAAGAAGCCAGAGCTTGAACTTGTCACGCCAGCTATTTTAGAAATAAAAAGCGATGAGGGCAAAGTAGACTTAGCGGAAATCTTCTCATCCTCTTCAACTATTCATCTAAATGCGACAGTAGACGATGATTTCACTGGGAAAGTATTAAGAGGACAAGATAAGCACTCACTCAATAAGATGGTTGAGAAGCTGCTGTCTAAAGCATACACAAAAAGCGAGCTAACATCATTTCTCAATAGTGAAATAACAAATGAAGACATTGCGCTAGCGCTAAAAGGCAATGCCCAGCTTATGTATGGGACTAAAGCAGAACTAGTGAATATATTCTCATCAATCCCGACTATCGCTGAAGACGATGATGCAATAAGTGCATACTTAACAGAACTAGGCCTTAGTGCAACAGACGAGAACAAAGCAAAAGCACTGAAGCTGATTCAAAGCTACAACACATATATAACTGATTTAAAAGATGCATCAATAAGCTTTCTAAACAGCCTATTTGACCCGCTTCTTGATTATTTAACAGCTGAGTCATATAAATGGTGTGACTATGTAAGAATACAACTCACTACAAACATTGTAGACGGAATAATAAATGCGCTTTCAGAGAGCATTGATGATATATCTTTCGATTTAAGCGATCAAAAAAGCATTGATGAATTCTTCAATTACATAAAAGCAAAATCAACTGAGAGCATATATAGCCTTGCGCTCAATACAGTTAAGCACATAATTAGTCCGCTTGCAGGCATGGACCAGCTAGCATCTAGATACAAAGAATTGTTATTGCTTCCAGATCTGACAGACTTGATAAAGGTAGCAAAAGGAGATAGCAAATGAAGAAAGCATTAGCACTCCTCATGCTAGCATTAATAACTCAATCAGCATTTTCAGCCAACTATATAAACTCGATAATGGGAGTATCATATAGGCCATTAACGATGCGCTATAAAGCAATGGGAGAATCTGGAATCGCTATAGCGACTAAAGATGAAGCTCTCTTTATAAATGCATCATCGCTAAGCGACGCACAACGCTTCTCACTAGAGCTTCCAGCGCTAAGTCTCTCACTTACGGAAGCGAAAGATATACTCACGAGTCCAATTGGAAAGATAATGGAAGGAGATGAAGAAGCAATCCTTGATACAGCAGCAATCTTGAACGGAACATTTCCTTTGCTTCTTCTAGAGGAATCTATTGCTACGTCATTCAAGCATTTTGCTATTGGATTGCACTTCAGAGAGTCGCTATATAGCACAGGAGAGTCATTCGCATCTGGCTTTATACCAGCTCTTCAGTCAACACTCTCATTTGGATATGGTCATAAATTCAAGTTATCTGATGATATCTCACTGAAACTTGGAGCAGTTCAGCATATATCAGGAGTATTCTACTCAAGCGAAATATCTGCAGAAGCTGCTGTAGACTTGATCAAAGGCGATACATCAAACATAGAATTGAACTCATCGAGCTGGAACTTATCTACAGATATTGGAACAACATTAGTACTGCCAAAAGGTTTCTCATTTGGCATCGTTATCAATGATATATCAAGTGGAATAAACTTCGTCGATAAGAACTCAGGAAAGCACAGACATAGCTACAGTGCGCCGAACATCGCGCTCGGAAGCGCATGGCAATGCGACTTTGGCAAAAAGTCATCACTCGCACTCTCATACGATACAGTTAACTTAATACACCTATTCAAGAATCTTTCATTCTCTTCATTGCTGTATCATACGAACTTTGGTGCTGAGCTGAATATATATGATGTGCTATCGCTATATGGAGGACTTGCAGGAGGCTACCCTTCATTTGGAATGGAAGCAAACATATTCTTCATAAAGCTTAGCATGCTCTATCGCTATATGGAATTTGGAGATGAAGTTGGAATAAATCCAAAAGACCAGCTTGAAATACGACTCTACCTATCTTTCTAAAAAAGAAAAAGGCTGCAAATCATTAAGACAGCAGCCCGGCATCTATAATAAACCAAATCAGATTTCAATGACTTCACTCATAGAAGCAATAGATGCCCTAGGGAAAACTTCCCTAGCCTCCTTTTCTATCATAGAGCACTTTTCCTGGCTTATAGGCATATGAACAAGATACAAAGTGTCAGCATTCAAACACTTGGAAAGCATAGCAGCGTCTCTTCCACTCTGGTGTCCCTTATCAACTAGTGATGGCTTATCAGACTCAATACCTGAAGCTTCTGTGATAAGCACATCAGCATTCTCCAGTTTGGAGGAAGGAGATGAAATAGGTCTTGTGTCAGAAGTATAAACAACCTTTTTGCCATTTGAAGAGAAAACAAGGCCGAAGCTATTTGGAGTGTGTGCAGTTTCAAAGAATTCGATATCCATATCCTCTACAGAAAAAGGAGCAATCTCTTCCAGTTCAATTGGATAGATGCCCTTCTTTCCTCTGAGGCCAAATAAATCTATTAATTCAGAAACAAGCTTCAAAGCCTCTCCTCTTGCGTGGATAGTAAGCTTATCTTTTCTTCCAGAGAGCCACATCTGGTGAAGAAGTGAAGGAAGTCCATAGAGATGATCAATATGCTCATGAGTGATTATGATATCACTTGGACAAGCTTCTACACATCTTGAAAGAGAGCCAGAGCAATCGACTAAAATCGAATTGCCCTCAGCTTCTACTAAAAGAGAAGTGTTTAAATCACGCTTTGTCTGCAAACTGCCTTTTGTGCCAAGAAAGGTTATCTTCATTTCTTTTCAGCCTTCCTTCTCTTGATAACAGGAACAACAATTGTTGAAATCGCAATCAAGATGAAAATCCAGCAAATAGGCTTAGTGAAGAATGTTAAGTAGTTGCCGCCAGCAAGCTTAACAGCTCTTCTGAAGTTCTCTTCAAACATTCCACCAAGAATAAGACCAAGTACAATTGGTGCAATTGGATAGCCATCACGCTTTAAGAAGTAGCCAATAAGACCCATTACCAGAGAAATAACCATGTAATAGATACCAGTTGAAATAGCCTGACCAGCAACTGCAAATGAGCCTACATATGAGAGCATCAGGATTATTGGAAGCAGAATGCGCTGTGAAATCTTCAGAATCTTTGGATATACTCTGACACCAGCGAACTGGTAGATAACCATGAAGATATTCGCAAAGAAGAGCGCAATGAATATGCCATATACCAGTGGCATATTCTGCTGGAATAGCTGGAAGCCTGGTGTTACGCCTTTGATCATCAGTGCACCAATGAGTACTGCTGTTGCAGCGTCTCCTGGAATGCCAAGAGCCAAAGCAGGAATCAGCGCACCGCCAGTTACAGCGTTGTTAGCAACTTCTGGTGCAAAAACCCCCTCTAGACAACCAGTGCCTGGCTGCTCAAGCTTGCCCTTGCTGTTTGCGCAAATGCCTTCTGCAGCATTTCTGCTCATGAATACAGCAATAGATGCACCAGTTCCAGGAATAGCACCTACGAGAGTTCCGATTCCAAGAGAAGAGAGGATGATCTTCCACATATCTCTGATCTTTTTAAATGATGGGAATACTTTGCCGATATTTGTCTCGATATGCTGCTCTTGCTTCTTTGTTATATTGCTGAGCTCTGAGAATACCTGGCTGATGCCATAAAGGCCAATCAGAGTTGCAGTAAGATCAAGGCCCTTAGCAAGCGGAGTATGTGCAAGCTGATTGGCAAATGGGATTCTCAGCTGTCCTGAGAATGGGTCTGTGCCTAAGAATGCCAAAGCCATTCCAAATGCGCCCATCAAAAGACCTTTGAGAATATTCTTTCCGCTTACAGATGCAATGATTACAAGACCAACTAAAGCAAGTGTTGTCTTCTCTGCAGGACCGAATGCGAGTGTGAGCTTTGCAATCAGTGGTGCAAATAGCATCAAGCATAGAAGAGAGCCCATGCCACCAATGAAAGAAGCAACGATAGCACCGCCAAGTGCCTGGCCAGCATGCCCCTTCTTAGTCATAAGCAGACCATCTTCTACAGTTGCAATAGCGTTAGGGTTTCCAGGGATTCCCAAAAGAATAGCTGGAATACTAGCACCACATACAGCACCGCAATAAACAGATAGGAGCATGCCTATGCCTGTTGCAGCAGATAGCTGGAAGCTGATTGGCATTACAAGAGCAATGCCCATTGTAGCTGTAAGGCCTGGGAGAGCACCTAGGATAATGCCTAGTATCGAACCAAATGAACACCAGAGCATTGTCTGGATATTAAGGACCATTCCGAGTCCTTCAACAAATGCATTCATCCTTTCCCTCCTACCAATTTATGATTCCAGGTGCTAATGAGACCATGAAGAATTGTTTGAATACAATGTACAGATAAAGTGCAGCTGCGTATGAAACTATGCCACTTAAAACCAAGTGCTTCATGCATTCATTCTTTATCTTCTTATATACAAGCAGAGCAAAAAGCACTAAGAAGATTGTTACAACGATCAAAGATAAGAGTGCTGTTACATTTGAGTTGCCAAAAATAGCAGGAATAGCGCCTTTTCTGCCAAGACGGAGACACATGCGTGTCATCTTTCTGAATATTGTATATACAACCAAGCTTGATGCCAGTGTTACAAGCCCAACAAGAATCTGATTCTTGAGTGAGCATTTATCGTCAAGAGTAGTAAATGTACTTGCTAGAGTATAAATCAAGAGTACAGAAGTAAGTACGAAGCCCAAAATGCTATGAAGTGCAACATAGAGCACAGCAGTAATAAGTGTGATAATGAAAAGGCTTCTGGTTTTTGAATCCAGCTTCTTAGAGTTATCAGGACGCTCTTTGATAGTAAGATATCCAAAACCGATAAACATGAAGATAGAGAGTACCAAAGGCAGAAGCATTCCACCTGGATCTCCACCTACTTCATCTCCGATCATCTTGCTGTTTCCACTCGAAACAACATAAATGAAATAAAGAAGGGAGACAATTGTCATTGAAAAAGGCAATGCCTTGATTTTTTTCATAGTAACCTCAAAAAATGCCCTGGCCTCAACAGAGACCAGAGCAGCTAATTACATATTATAAAGTCCAGCTTCTTTCAAGATTGGCTCGTACTGAGCGATGTACTCGTCCTGAGCCTTCTTAGCATCATCAAGCTTTGTGAACTGCTGAAGAATGCCATTGTTCTTCATGAATGTCTGGAATTCATCTGAATAGAATGCCTTCTCAGCAACATCTGCAATCCACTTCTTAGCCTCTTCTGGAGTTCCAGCCTTAACCATGATTGATCTATATGAACCACCAGGAACCTTGATCTCTGGATATCCAACTTCTGCAAGAGTTGGAACGCTCTTGAGAGAATCCATTGTGCTATGAGAATCACTGAGGATTACCAGAGGTCTGAAGTTATCGCTATTAGAAACTACCTCACTCTGGCTGAATACGCCTACATCACAGTGTCCACCAAGAACACTAGCAATAAGGTCTGCACCACCATTGAATGGAGTTACGTTGAAGATCTTGTCAAATGCGAGGTTAATGCCAACACATGCAACACCTGTTGCGCCGCCCATTCCAGCATTACCGAATGTGACTTTGCCTGGGTTAGCCTTAGCATACTCAACAAGCTCATTGAATGTTGTCCATGGCTTATCATTTCTTACTGCAATGATGAATGGATCGAGGTTAAGACCTGCTACAGCTTCCATCTGCTTATAACCTTCAGTAAGGCCCTGCATTGTTGCAGCTACAGTATGTGTACCACCAGCTAGGAGTGTGTATCCATCAGCAGCAGCATTCAATACTTCGTTTGTACCTGTTGCAGAACCAGCACCAGTAACGTTTGTAACAACGATATTCTGGCCTGAAATCTTCTTCATCTGCTCAGTAAGTGATCTGAAGATCAAGTCTGTAGAACCACCAGCACCATGAGGACAAACTACTGTGATATTCTTCTCTGGATCTGGAAAGTCAACACTTTCTGTTTTTCCCTGTGCAAAGAGAACAGAAGTCAGAGCTAGAAATACGATAAGGATAGAAAGAATCTTTTTCATCTTTAACCTCCAAATGTTTTTTCATTAACCAAGTCGTACAATACGACCATAAAGCATAACAAAGCAAGGCGCATGCGCCCTAAAAAAAGAGATTCGGCTCATACAAGGAGAATCTGAAAAGAAATTGAGCAAACATCAATGCACTTCTTTTCTACAATCAATAGTAAAACATCAATTTTCGTTTTTGCAAGCCTTATTTTCGTTTTCGTAAGTTTTTATTGTAAATTCTTTATAAATTTTCAAAAAGGCAAAGAAAATGGTTGCTATCTTATACAGCAAATCAGATATCTTTATAATTTCATCTCAGTAATTACAGCTCAATACAGAAAAAATCAAACAAACTTGTTACATCTCAATATTTCTGTTGACATCATATTCTCAATGCTGTATGTTACTACTTATAGAAACAGTTACTATTGAAAGTAACACAAGGAGAATAACATGAACCTGATTAATAACAACCTGAACACTGAGAACATGCCTGATAGTGATGGATACTTTGGATCCTATGGTGGCAGCTTTATCCCACAGAACCTGGAAGCTGCTTTAAATGAAATAAAAGAAGCTTATCAGAAAGTGTCTAAAGACCCAGACTTTGTGAAAGAACTAAAATTTCTAAATGAACACTATACAGGTCGTCCAAGCCCTGTATACTTTGCAGAACGCTTAACAAACGCAGTAGGCGGTGCAAAGATTTATCTTAAGCGTGAAGACCTGAATCACACTGGTTCGCATAAGATAAACCATGCACTTGGAGAAGCACTCCTTGCAAAGTATATAGGCAAGAAAAAGATCATTGCAGAAACAGGAGCAGGACAGCATGGAGTTGCACTTGCGACAGCTGCAGCGCTGCTAGGTCTCGATTGTGATATCTACATGGGCGAAATAGATGTGAAGAAAGAAGCACCTAACGTTTCTAGAATGAAGATATTAGGCGCAAGGGTTGTTTCGGTTACAAGCGGCACAAAGACTCTTAAAGATGCAGTAGATGCTGCATTTGAGGCATACCTTGCAGACCCAGTATCTCAGATGTATTGCATTGGGTCTGTTGTAGGACCTTCTCCATTTCCTGAGATGGTCAGAGATTTCCAATCTATTATTGGTATTGAAGCAAAAGAACAGATGAAAGCACTAACAGGCCATAACCCTGATGCTATCGTTGCCTGTGTTGGAGGGGGATCTAATGCAATGGGTGCATTCAGTGCATTTCTGGAAGATAAAGATGTTGCACTCTATGGTGTTGAACCTGCTGGAAAAGGCCTCGATACTCCTTACAACGCAGCAAGCATCACAAAAGGAAAGCCAGGAATCATTCATGGTTTCAGATGCTATGTACTACAAGATGATGAGGGGAAAGTACTTCCTGTCTACTCTATTGCGTCAGGCCTCGACTATCCTGGTGTTGGACCTCAGCATTGCTACCTTCATGATATCAAGCGAGTACAATATGAGACGATTACAGACAGAGAAGCTGTCGAAGCATTTTATGGACTCTCGCGCATGGAAGGCATAATCCCCGCACTTGAGTCAAGCCACGCTGTAGCTTATGCAATAAAACTTGCATCTAAGCTGCCAAAAGACAAGAACATCTTAGTCAATCTCTCAGGCCGTGGAGATAAAGACATTGACTTTGTAATGGAGAACTACCCTCTCATCGATTATACTCCTGATAGCGAATCAGAAAATGAGTTCAAAGAGTTCTTAGCTCATATTCAAAGCAAAAAGATAGACTGAAAACATCTAAGACTCCTAGAGATGGTTGAACGCTATGAAAGGCCCATTCAACCATCTTCTTTTTTCAAATGCAGAATGTCATATATGGAGGAATACAGATTATATTATCCTTAACAATCAGATTTCTTGGATGAATTATATAACTTGCGCCTATTCGAGACTTGAATTTCTCATTGAACTTTTCCAAAGAAGCTGCTGAGTATCGTGGCGTGGATTTTACCTCTATTGGGAAAATCTTATAATTGAGTTTGCTTTTGTTTGAGATTATAAAATCAATCTCAATATCATTCCTGTGTTTCTCTTTGTTGTAGCATGTATAGAAATATAGCTTATGTCCATTTGCTACAAGCATCTGCGCAATCACATTCTCATATAGCATGCCTTCATTAATTGAGAGTTTATCGGTCAATATCGCTTTATAAATTCCATCTTCCAATAGTTCATTCTCGTCGAAAGCATGACTGACAAGCAAACCTGTATCCAGAAAATAGCATTTAATATATGTTCTAACTTCATTTAGAGATAATCCAATATTAGGGTCACTAGTCAAGAAACATTCATTAGCAATCATCGAATCAGCAAGCCAGAAAAAAGACTCTTCATAGCTATCGAAAGAAGATCCTTTATCACCATCGATATTTTTCAATACGACTCTCTTCTCATGGCTCGATAGCAGTCCTGGAATCTGATCATATAGCGAAAGTACTTTGCTCTTATACTGAGCATTAATCTTCATGATATCACTTCTATATAGTTCCAGAATGTCTCTTTTTTCTTTATCAGAGAGAACAAAGTCTTTATGGTTCTCAATGAAAACTATTAGAGGCTTAGGCATCCCACCTACTAACATGTATTGTTTGAATAGCATCATTGCCTTGTTATGAAGACTTCTCTCTAGCTCCTTCTTTTTCTCAAAGCAATCTTTAATGTATTCAAGCAGTATAGCCTCTCCCATTGCCCAAAGGAATTCCTCAAAATCAAGAGGATACATCTTCACGTGTCTCTCTTCAGATGGAAGAACAATACCTTTAATGTTCTCTTTAATAGAAATCAACGATCCTGTTTCTATATAATCATAGCGTCCATCTTCAACTAGATACTTTATCGTAGCTCGTGCTCTAGGAAACATTTGTACTTCATCGAAGATTATGAGTGACTTCCTGTTTTCTAGCTGAACTTTAAAGTGAGCAGAAAGAAGCATAAAGAAAGTATCCAGATCATTGAGATACCTATTGAAATAGCTTTCTACATCACTATCGCCTTTCGAGAAATCGATGAGTATATAGCTCTTATATTCATTCTTTGCGAACTCTTCTGCTATAGTGCTTTTTCCAATACGCCTAGCCCCTTCAATTAAGACTGCCTTAGAACCTTTACACTCTTCTTTCCAAGCTAGAAGCTTATCATATATCTTACGTTTTAAAATCATTATTTGCTATCCATATAAAACCTTTATTGATATATAAATATTAAACTATATCCCAGTAGTACGCAAGTATAATATATGCATTTTATGCGGGAATGCGCACGTATAAATAATCATAACTATGCAGGAGTACGCACCTATAGGCTTTCTAAAACAATCTTTGGAAATTTAATATCATCATCGTTAAGGAACATGATCATATAAATTGGATAATAAATAACATGCTCTTTTACCTCTACATTGAAGGCTGAAAAGACATATGCTTCATCTATTGAATAGTTCGAAATACTCATAACGTTGCTTAGCGCTGAGTGGCGCTGATAGCTCTTGCCGCTTTTGACTTCTATAGGCAATACTTTGCCTTTGTATTCGATTACGAAATCCAACTCACCGAATTTCTTGCTGTTGTAATAATACAATTGAAAACCATGTGCTCTTAATTCCTGAGCAACAACATTTTCATAGAGTGCACCATTATTAATATCATCAGGATCTATTAAGAGCTGCATTTTTGTTGCTTTTCCATAAAGTGTTGTAAGCATGCCAACATCTGATAGGAATAGTTTGAAAAGAGTGCTCTTCTCATTTAGCAAAAGCGGAATAGCAGGTTCTGCTACGTTATATACAGGAATAGCAACACCAGCACTGCTAAGCCATAAGAAGTCATCTTCACTTCGAGAATAGCGAAGGCCTTTTTTCAAGTCTGCAATATTGAAGCGCTTATTGCTGGAGTTAAGCTCTGCTGGAATTAAATTGAAAATCTTTGTAAGGTATGGTTTTTTGTCTTCACTTTCGTATCTAGTGAAATCCTTTTTGTACTGAACTATGATGCTCTCATGTTCACTCATTACAACTTCAAGATCTTTTGTTTTCTGGAATTTATCTACTGCAGCAGGCATTCCTCCGACATTGAGATACATATTAAACACTTGCATCATGCGCTTATGAACTGCCTCATTCACAGGTGTCTTTTCTGCAAAGGAGCGATAGAGAGAAGCACGTAGATCATCTGAAAAATTATAAATCTGCGAAAACTCTTCAAAATCCAATGGATACATAGTCAGTGTCTTCAAATATCCAACTGGAGCAGATTTTATACTCTTTAGTTCCACTCCAAGAAGTGAGCCACTGAATATATAGCGAAATGAGCCTTCATCAACCCAGAACTTGATTTTAGTTGCTAATTCTTTGTATTCCTGTATTTCATCGAAGAATATGAATGTCTTTTTACGGATGAATTGCTTATCAGCAAAGAGAGATAGATTAGCAACCATGTCATCGACAGTTTCGCTTTGCGCAATAAGATCTATAATAGAGGGCTGTTCCAGAAGATTAAATTCAATATAGTCGCATCCAGCATTTTCTAAAGCTTTGCGTATTATGTATGTTTTGCCAACTTGTCTAGCACCATCGATTAGCAAAGCTTTGTTATCATTTGCTATCCACTTCTGGATTTCTTTCTCTATTTTCCTTTTTAACATGAGCCTAACCTCTTATGACGACTATCATTATATACCATATTGTCATTTACGCATTGTTTTTTAGCCTGTTTTTGTCATTTTTTCCGACTGAATATTAACAAAATTGACACTTTTTCCAAAAACAGCAGTTCAAATGCGTCTTAATTCTTTATAAGGCATTAAATGCTCATGGTCGTTTAGGCTCTCTAAATAATAGAGCTTTGTCATCTCATCATATAAAAGAGTTGTGATGCTTGTGTTTTCCAAGTACTTTGAGAATGCGAAGCGTGCTGAATATGGAAGCTTTAATAGACCGCAGATCAAAGCGCGTATCAGACCTCCGTGACATACAATCAGAATTTTCTCATAAGAGCTTTCTTCTACCTCATCAAAGACTGGTTTTGCTCTCTTATATGCCATCTCACCATTTTCCCCTTCAGGGAATGATAAGTCATCTTCTCTCTTATATAAGCGCTCAAAGAACTCTTTATTAACACCATCTGATGATGCTATAGGAATGCCTGTGAATCGCCCATAGTCTATCTCACAAAGCTCAGAGCGGCGCTCAATATCCATATTCCAATTCCTATTTAGGATATCTGATGTCTCAATAGCACGCTTAAGAGTGCTTGAGTAGATTTTGTCAAATGAACGCTCTTTTAGTCTCTCCTGAAGAAGCGTTGCTTGCTTTACGCCTATTGAAGAGAGAGCTGCATCTGCATTGAAAAGCAACGTATCCTGCTTGCCATGACGCACTAAATATATCCGTTTCAAAATAGCACCTCATAGCATCTCTTAGTCTCTTTTATAAGCTCGTTAAGCTTTTCGCTCTTTTCTATCTCTTTGTATGAGATAGGCACACTTTCACAACTTATCGTATTCTGGCCAACAAGCGCAGCACCAAGTGCGCTTATCTCTTCTGTATCGAGAAGCAGAACAGGAAGAGAGACTGAAGATGAAAGATAACGCAAGAATGTCTTATTCTTTGTTATTCCACCTCCTAAGACAAATAAGCCAGCTTTATTCAATGAGTATTGAGATTCTAAGCTCTCTCTCATTATCTCAGAGACAACAGATAAATATAGATAAGCCCCCTCTACTAGCTCTTCTTTCTTGCACCCTCTCTTTATCTTATAGATATTGAGCCATGACTTATCTTCATCCTTCTGGATGAAATCACCTTCGCTTGTGAACAAGCATGGTGGATTTACTGATGTCAGCTTCTCAATTGCCTCATTGGCAGAATCAAAGCCCACACTGAAGGAAGTAAGTTCTCTGACGCTTTCAAGCATTGAGCCAAAAGATCTGAATGATCTAGTTGCTGTATATAAGTGAGGGAAGAATGAAGGCTGAAGATAGCCTTTAGCACTTGGAACAAAGCCTCGAGTCTTATCTTCATCAACTAAAGTTGCAAGTACCTGGCTTGTCCCCATTGATGAGTAATAGATAGATTTATCACTATCTTTGAATATCCTCTCAATGCCATAGAAGCCAACTATATGATCGTGTCCACCAAGGCCATATGATATGCCATCTTTTTCACCCATGGATGAACCCATAGGGAGAATAGGATGAGGTAGTGGTATTGAAAAATAATCTGTTAGCTCATCTATCCACTCTTTTCGTCTGATATCAAAAAGGCCAGAGCGGGATGCCTGAGAATAATCCCAAGCTGCAATGCCTGTCTTTCTATATACCAGATAAGAAGATAGAGGCAAGAATAAATCAGCATTTGAAAGCTCTGGAAACTCTCTCTTCATCCAGAGAATCTTATGGACAGAAAACAGCGGCTTAGTCAGAGTCCCGATGATCTCACTCTTTGCGTAGCGCTCGATTATTTCGCGCTCACTATCAGTGCTTGTAATCTCCCTCTCATCCCATAGTGGCACATTAGATATAGCTTTGCCATTCTTTATAGGAACAACAGACTCGCCTATAGATGAGAAGCCAACGCTTTTGACAGAATACTTTGATGATAGCTCTTCAAGTGTTCTATCGACAAATGATTCTATACGCTTCAGATCAAAGAAGAGATACTTCTTGTAGCTGACTTTAGGAGTGCTTTCTTTTATGACGCGCTCTATCTTGCCATCCCTTGAGAGCAATAAGCATTTGAGGTTAGTAGT
Source organism: uncultured Spirochaetales bacterium (assembly GCA_934247875.1). Taxonomy (GTDB): domain Bacteria; phylum Spirochaetota; class Spirochaetia; order Sphaerochaetales; family Sphaerochaetaceae; genus Ornithospirochaeta. Next base: position 10,934 of record CAKQJZ010000011.1, on the reverse strand, counting down.
TCCAATGTCATAGCCAACGTAATACTCCATACAAGCCTCTTCTTACATTGCAAGGAGCTGTGTTGCCTTTTTCTGCGCACACTCCATGCCAAATGCGACAGCCTCTTCAAGAGAGTCGCCTTTAAGCAGAGAGTAAGTCAAAGCAGCTGTAAGAGTATCGCCGCAGCCAATAGTGTTAAGCACTTTGATTGGCTTATTCCTGATGCTCTTAAACCCTTCTCCATCAAAGAGCCAAGTATCATATTTACCTCTGGTAATGACACTCTTAGTGCCATACTTCAAGTAAATATCTCTTGTAATCTCCTCAACTTTTCCTCTCATTTCCTCATTATCATTCTCTTCAAGGATATTACTGCCAAGTCCAAAAGTAAAACAGAATTCTGAGAGATTAGGCTTGATTACAGTAGGCTTTGACAAAAGAGATTTCTTCAGGTCCTCGCCTTTTATATCGAGGACTGTCATTATGCCTCTTTTATTGCATTCATCTACTATCGATGGATATAAATCAGAAGAGAAACCCTTCGCTTTTGTTCCAGATATCACAACAGCATTATGGTTATCAACTTCAGATAAAAAGAGATCCATCAAACGAGATGAAGAGGCTTCATCAACTTCTGCAGCCTCTTCAACAAGCTCAGTTGATGTGTGCTTCTCTTCATTTAAAATCGTTATGCAGGTTCTGATAGGCTTATCGACTAAGATATGCTTCACAACAATCGATTCAGCTTTGCATAGCGATAAGAACTCCTCAACCCTAGGCCCTCCAAGCTGTGTTAAGTTAGTGCTCTTGCACCCTAGATGCTTTAAGACTCTTGATACATTGATAGCTTTTCCAGAGCAGATCTCTCTATGGACATTGCTCCTATTTACCTCATTTTCTCTAAATGAGGCAAAGACTATCTGTTTCTGGAATGTTGGACTAAGACCTATGGTTAAGATAGAGTTCATTTATATTTACCTTTATTATGCTTTATTCTCACTGCCCATTACGTCAATGATCTCACTGCAAATAGATGCAACCTTAGCAATAACAAGCTTGCTTACAGCTCTTGGGTCGCTCTTGCTTGCTGCGTCGTTGTAGCCAGCTACAGATGTGTCAAATACACCATGGACCTTGAGCTCTGTACCTACATTGATCTTTCTGATTCCAAGCTTGATAGCCTTTCTGAAATCATCATAAGGAACACCTGTGCCACCATGAAGAACAAGAGGCGTGGAAGGAAGGAGTGAATGAATCTTCCCGATGCGGTCAAAATCAAGTTTTGGCTCAGCTTTATAGAAGCCATGAACAGTACCTACTGCAACTGCTAGAGCATCGATGCCTGTAGCATTTACAAACTCAAGAGCCTTCTCAGGCTGTGTGAACATGACTGCCATGTCATCAACTACGATATCATCTTCTTTTCCGCCAACGTGGCCAAGCTCAGCTTCAACGCTAACGCCATAACGCGCTGCATACTCAACAACTTCTCTAGCATCTGCCATATTAGCCTCAAAGTCCTTCTTTGAAGAGTCAATCATAACAGAAGTAAAACCATTGTCGACGCATCTCTTCAAGAGATCGATATCTGTACAATGATCCAAGTGCAGAATCATATCGATTCCATAGTCTGCTGCAATGCCTTCAGCCATCTTTACAACAGCTTTCTCTCCCATAACCTTGATACCGCTTGTTGTTGCCATAGCAATAACAGGGCTCTTCTTTTCAGCAGCTGCCTTAGCAATACCGACAAGATTGTCAAATGAGAAGAAGTTGAATGCAGGGACCGCATAGCCACCCTTCATAGCCTTCATCATCTCATACTTCATTGTTACTAAACTCATATAGTCCTCCTTAGAGCTTTCACTCTTTCTAAAACAATTTCCTTATTTTTCTCTATATCCCCAGATGTGAGGATCAAAGTCTCACTCTCATTCCACTTCGGCATCTCAGGAGAGAGCGTCTTATCAAAGCGCTCCTCATTTTTCAAAAAATCCTCGTCTCTCTTGCAGTTTCGCTCTTTGACCATCTTCTTATGCAGTTCATCACGAGGAGCCATATAGCAAAGCAGAAGCGAGAAATCCTCTTTTATTGCTTCTTTGAGCTTCCCTGGGAATGAGCTATCCTGGAGCTCCTTCGTCAGCGGTGCCGATACTATCAATGAGATGCCTAAATTAAGGTTCTCAACGACTTCATTGAAGAGCGTAGAGTAACAAGGCTCTCTCCACTCTCTATAGAATCCATATCTATCTTTATCCATCAATCCATTCTTCTCTTCAATGGACTTAAGAAAGCTTTGGTTCAGAGTATCGTAATCGAGATAAGCAATCTTCTCTTCTTTTGCTATTATCCGCGATAAGGTTGTTTTGCCTGTTCCTGCTTTTCCTGCAAAAATAATCAAAATAGCCATATTAAATCCTCAAAACCTTGGTTCTATCCAGATAAGAAGCAAAGAGATCATAAGTTGTCGGACCAGTTCCCTCTGCTTCAAGCGAGCCTAGAGCTGCTGCAGTGCCATACGCTAGCATCCCATCTGGCCCTTTATTCTCTAAGTACGCTTTGATGATCCCAGCAACCATATTGTCCCCAGCCCCCTGCGCACTCTTAGCATCAACTTCAACAGGAGGAGCCAAATAAGAGCCTTTGCTGCTATATATGAAAGCCCCGCCCTTACCTAATGAGACAACGACATTCTCTGCCCTATTCTCAAGAATCAGCTTATGTGCGTTTTCTCTTATCGAGCCTGTTTTAAATGTCTTCTCAAACTCATATTGGTTAGGCTTAATAAGAAGCGGACCAGCTTCAAGCCCCTTCAAAAGCGCATCCCCCTCAGCGTCGAGTATGACCTTGATATCTCGCTCATTAGCAATCTCTATAAGCTCTTTATAAGCATCAATAGGCAGCCCCGCTGGCATGCTTCCAGAGAGCACTATAAGAGCAGCACTATCTATCTCTTTTCTATAAAGATCCTTGAATAGAGCCCAATCTTCCTCTTCTACTTTTGACCCTTTCTGGTTTATCTCAGTAGTAGTCTTATCTTCTTCATTCCAGATCTTTATATTCTCTCTAAGCTCTCCAGAGACTTCGATGCCTTTGTACTTCAACCCAAGATTCTCTAAAGAAGAGAGAAAGTAATCTTTGCTAGAGCTGAATATAAAGCCCAGAGCTTTATTCTCAATGCCAAGATTGTTTAGCGCAAGTGAGACATTTATGCCTTTGCCAGATACATCTCGCTTGCTTTCTGCCATCCTATTCATAGAACCATATAGAAATGACTTCAGCTTAATGGTTCTATCAATGCATGGATTAAGTGTAACAGTCACAACCATAATTATTCTTTTACGCTACCTGCAACTCTGTTGATGAAGAATTCCTGAGATAAGTTGAATAAGATAAGCGCTGGGATAGCGATAATAACGCTAGTTGCCATCAAAGAGCCCCAGTCTGTCATCTCATCGCCTTTGAATGTAGTCAGTCCAACTGTAAGAGTATAAGAGGCTTTCTTAGTGATCAAAGAAGAAGCAATCAAGAACTCCTGCCATACCTGAATAAATGTATAGACACCAGTTGCAACTATTCCAGGAACTACTAAAGGAAGGAATATCTTCATGAATACCTGCATTGTTGAGCAGCCATCAAGCTTCGCAGCCTCTTCAAGGGACAAAGGCACATCCTTGTAGTAGCCTGACTGGAGAATAATCGAAACAGGCAGCTGCAATGCTATATATGGAAGCACAAGAGATGAGAGCTTGTTGTACATTCCAAGTTTAGTGCAGAACAGAAATAGCGGAACAAGCAGAACTACAACTGGGAACATCTGCGTAATGCCTAGAAAGCTTCTGAGTGTTTTAGCGCCTTTGAAGTTCAGCCTTGTCAAACTGAATGCAGCTAAGCTTCCAATCAAAGTAGTGAAAATAACAGTAGATAACGTTACTTTTATGCTGTTCATCAAGAACATCAGAACTTTGTATTGATTGAATGCCGATATGTAGTTAGAGAAATTAAAGCTCTTTGGGAACATCTCTGGAGGAACAACATAAATGTCTAGAGTTTCCTTAAAGGAGGTACAGATAATCCAGTAAAATGGGAATAGAATCAACACAAATAGAAGTATTGCCAAAACATATATCAATAGGGATGCTCCCAAAGAACGCTTATTGAAGACTTTATTAGTCATTATTCCTCCTCACTGCCCTTGCTACAGATTTGAATACAATGATGATGGTAAGCATTATTGCAAATGCGATGACGCTCATTGTTGATGCATTTGAGAGCGAGAAGTAAGAGAATGCTTCTCTCTGAATCAAGATAGACATTGTCGTTGTCATATCTGCAGGACCGCCATTAGTCATTACTTTCATAATGTCGTATGCATTGAATGTCCAAATGAAGCACAAGAATACACAAGAAGCCAATACATCCCTTATGAATGGCAGATAAACATATATGAAAAGCTGGAAAGCACTAGGACCTTCAAGCTTAGCAGCCTCAACCTGGTCTGTTGGGATTGTGCATAACTTTGCATAGATCATAAGCGTAAAGAAAGGGAAAGCTCTCCATACGTTAGCTACTATAGCAGCAAGCATAGACAATGGACCGTTGTCGAAGAATGAGAAACTTGGACTTACTAATCCAGATGTTCTTAATAGCCAGGTAATAACACCAGCTTTCTCATTCATCATAAGTGCGAAGATATAACCAGTAATAACACTAGGAAGAATCCAAGGAATGAGAATTACAGACTTAAGAAGACCGCTTCCTTTGAAGTGTGAGAACAAAAGGAATGCAGAGCCAACGCCAATCAAGATAGCAAGAACAAGGTTAGTAGCTGTCCAGATAGCTGTACGACCAACAGCTTGCCACATTCTTGTCTCATGAAACATCTTCACATAGTTATCAAAACCAACAAATGGTCTATCTATAGAGGCTAAAGAATAATTAAAGAAGCTTAAAGCAAGGTTATAGATCATTGGATATAGCAAAAACACAGCAATCATTATGAAAGCTGGCGCTATGAATAAATATGGAAGCACTCTCTCCCCGATAGTTTTTTTCATTTTAACCTCTATAGATAGTGTGTCCACAAAGCGGGACACACTTAAGAATTAATTTTAATTATTTGTTGATTGTATCAAGAATTGCCTGAACATCCTTGTAACCAATAGCACATGCCTGCTCTGGTGTAAGCTCGCCCATCAAGCAGCGTGCATATGTTCTGTTCCAAGTATCGAATACCTGCAAGAGTACGCTTGTAAGTGGTACTGGGTACTCTGCTTTAGAAATCTGCTCGCGGAACATGTTGTATTCAGGAACGTTGTATGGTGCATAGTCGTATGCTCTGCTATCAGCTGGGAGACCACGGCAGATCTGGCCCTGCATCTCTGGCTGTAGTGCCCACTGGATAAATGCTTTAGCACCTTCTGGGTTCTCAGCACCTGAGCCCATTGACCACATATAACCACCCATAGCACTTCCGTTGACACCTGATGGACCTAGTGGCATCTCTGCAAATGCGCAGTCTTCACGGTTAGGGAACTTTGGAAGTACAGATGCGATCTGGCTTGGAGTCCACCATAGCATCAATACCTGGCCCTGTGCGAACCATGAACGAGCTGTTGTATTGTCGAGGTTGCCATCGTGTGGCATGTACTTATACATTTCCTGAGCCCACTTCATGTAGTCTACAGCTTCTGGAGTGTTGAGCTGGCAGACATACTTGCCATTAGCATCCTGTGTATACACGTTGATGCCCCAGCAAAGCATGAAACCACCAAGGTCATAAATACAGAATGTATTTCTATTGAGACCACCAGCCATTGCATAATAGCCCTTCTCATAACCTGCTTTAGCAATAGCAAGAACATCATCTGTTGTCTTTGGAGCATCGAAACCAAGCTCAGAGATGATCTTCTGGTTGTAAGCTAGAATTCTGCAATCTGGGTCAAATGGAATACCATACCAGTGGTTGTTGAACTTGCTTGCATCAACTGCTTTCTTTGAGTAGTACTGCATATCAAGGCCAGAGACAATGTCATCGATTGGAGCAACAACACCACCTGCAACGAATGTTGGAAGGGATGAATGGTTAACCATGATAACATCATAATCATTGCCTGTGCTATGAGAGAGAAGAGTCTGAGTATCGAGTGAATCATACTCTACAGACTCAAATACCAAATCATACTGAGGATAAGCAGCTTCGAATTTAGCTTCAATATCATTTGGAACAAGCTTTGTCTGAAGTGTGCTTGACCAAACCATTACGCGTACAGTTGTTTTTTCGTCAGCCTTAGCTTCTTTTGCGCCCTGTGCAAATACAAGAGATGCGACTAAGAAAATAAGAACGAGTGACAGAATCCTTTTTTTCATAAAAACCATCCTTCTCCTTTTTAGTTTCAAATGAAACTCTTTTTTAAAATTCTCACAGAAAAGGTGCGCTGTCAACTTAAATTTTAAATGTGATAACTTTTATAGATTTCAGAAAGAATTCAAAGAATATATCGATAATTTTATGTTGAAATCTGAGAAATCGATACTATACTAATTACATTTGTAACCATTTACTCAAAAGGAGAGTTAGATATGAAAAAAGTTTTAGCAACATTGCTTATCGTTCTACTTTCTGTTTCAGCTGTCTTTGCTCAGGGAGGTGCAGAGAAGGCAGAGGCGAAAGATCCAGTACTCGCAGCTATTGAAAAAGCTCAGACAATGACACTTCAAGAGCTTGAAGCAGCAGCAGAGGCAGAGTTCAAGGCTGCTAACGTTACATTCGCAGCTCGTGGCGTTACATCAGGACTTAAGAAGGTTCTCGCTTCTTTCCAGGAAGCTTATCCATGGTTCCAGTATGAGAAGTTCTCATCAAGCAAGGATAATGCTCTATATACAGAATTGACAACAGCACTCGGCCAGAACCAGTATGTTGCAGATATCGCAATGGTTCAGGACGGCTCTTCACTTAAGACAGAGCTCATCGATACAGGCTATGTTTACAACTATGTACCAAAATCATTCGACATCGAACCATCAGATGCTAACCCACTGACAGCTCTATATGTTAATAAGAATATCTTCTGGAATATCTCAGGCGATATCGACAAGAGCTACTTGCAGAACGTATGGCAGCTGACAGGTGCAGACGGCGTGGCACTTAAAGGCGTTAAGCAGCTTTCTTTCCAGAACCCATCAAACGAAAAGGTTAATATGTCATTCCTTATCATGCTCACAAGCCCAGAGGCATGCGACAGACTTGCTAAGGCATATAAGAGCTACTTCGGCAAAGAGTATGCTGGTGGCGATGGATACAAGAACATTGGCTATAAGTACATCACAGAGTTTGTCAAGAACGTAACAACATGGCACAGCTCAGATACAACAGCTGTTAAGAACATGGTTTCTATGACAACTGGTCAGGTTATTTATGGCCCACTCAATAAGGTTAAGAACTATCCATCAACTAACGATTATCATAAGGATCTTGCTATTTCTGGCTGGAATACAACTCTTGAGGGCTTTGATGCATACTTCTACAAGATGTGGATCATGATTCCTAAGACAACAAGACTTCCATATACAACTTGTCTCTTCCTCGAGTACTTCTTCACACCAGAAGGCTTCACATCTGGCTGGAGTTCAGAAGGTTACTACTCAATCAACCCAGCAGTACCAGTATGCGAAGGCGACCATACTCTCAAGGAATGGAAATCCAACTCAATCATCGAAGACATCGACTACATCGATTCTGTTTACAAAGATGCTAGCTCATATATCAGAAGCATCGTAACAATCTGATAGTTTTCTTCTATTCATCATGGGAGGCTAGCCCTCCCTCTATATCCAGAGTCACGATAAATTTCTATTTATCATGACTCTTTTGTTATACAACGGAGACTCGAATGGGTTCAAATTCAAATATTAGACGATGGAATAACGTTAAGAGCTATCTGACAAAGCCAGCTAACGTCATCACATTGATCTTTTTTATCGTTCTAGCTTTTACAGTATGTCTTCCTCTTGTATCCCTTCTCAGAGATTCATTTCTAGTTCATCCAGGAGAAGCAAGAGACGTTGGTGCTAAAGTTGGCACATATACTCTTTATCATTGGAAGACTATTCTTGCAGAAAAGCTCTATAACTACTCAAAAATCACATTCTGGCGCCCTCTTCTAAACTCTGTATCAATGGCTCTATTAAGCTGTTTGATAGCAGTATCTATGGGCGGTGCAGTTGCTTGGCTTATCACCAGATCAGATATGAAAGGAAAGAAGTTCTTATCAACTATCTTCGTTTTCCCATATATCATGCCAAGCTGGTCTATAGCGATGTTCTGGGAGAACTTCTTCAAGAACAGCAAAGTCGTTGCATGCTACAACCAAGTAGGAATGCTTGAAAGCCTTACTGGGATATGCGTACCAGAATGGGCACTATATGGCTTCTTCCCTTGTGCTATGTGTCTAGGCATTCACTATGCTCCTTTTGCATACCTTCTCATTGGCGGCATTCTCAGAAACATGGATGCTAACCTTGAAGAGGCAGCAACAGTACTTAAAGCAAGCAGATTCAAAATACTGAGAAAGGTAACACTTCCAATTGTCAGACCTGCTTTGATCTCTACTGTTCTTCTAGTATTCTCAAGCAGTCTTTCAAGCTACACAGTTCCATCTTTCTTAAATAAGAATGGCTCATTTGCAACAGTATCAACAACAATGAGATCGCTCTTCAACACCTCTTCAATGCAAGGCCAGGGCTTCGTTGTTGCTATCATCCTCCTCTTGTTCTCTATTGTTATCCTTACAATCAACAATAAGTTCACAGGAAAGCGCAAGTCATTCACAACAGTCAGCGGAAAGAGCGGCCAGGTATCTCTTGTAAAGCTTGGCAAAGCAAGAGGCGTCATTACAGTTATCGTAATGATCGTTGCAGTATTCTTTGCAATAGTTCCACTTGTATCATTTGCACTTGAGTCTCTCTTAGAAGTTCCTGGTGATTTCTCAACACTCTCACTCTACTATTGGACAACAAAAGACTCTCTTGAAGAGAGAGTTTATGGCTCTTCTCAAGGTATTCTATGCAACCCAACAATCTGGAAAGCAATGGGAATGAGCATTGTACTATCTCTTGCTGTAGCTTTCATCTCTGGCACTTCTGGTATCATGATTGGCTACGCTGTTGCAAGAAAGAGAAGCTCTCGCTTAGCTAGATGGGTATCGAATATGGCATTCTTCCCATATCTCATTCCTGCGATGAGCTTTGGTGCTGTATATCTTTCTGTTTCATACATGAAGACATTCTCATTCTTAAGAGGTTCAATCTGGCTTTTGATCATAGTTGGTGGCATTAAGTTCCTGCCATTTGCATCAAAGAGCGGCGCTAACTCAATGATGCAGCTCTCAGCCGAGATTGAAGAAGCAGCAATGATCATGAATGTTCCATGGTGGAAGAGAATGCTTAAGGTACTTGTACCTATCCAGAAAGCAAGCTTTATTTCAGGCTATCTGCTCCCATTCATCTCATGCATGAGAGAGCTTTCACTATTTGTATTGATTGCAGCTCCTGGCTCAATCATCACAAGAGTGCTTCAGGATTTCGAAGTAAATGGACTTACACAGATAAGCAATGGAATAAACTTCCTGATTATTATTATTGTTCTACTTGTACAGCTCATTACCAACAAGCTGACAGGTGCTAGCATCGACAAGGGTATTGGAGGTTGATATGCCAAAGATTGTATTAGAGCATGTTACAAAAAGATTTGATAAATTCGTTGCAGTAGACGATTTGAATTTAGTTATTGAAGATAGAGATTTTATTACTCTTCTAGGTCCTTCAGGATGTGGAAAGACAACAACACTTAGAATGATTGCTGGTCTTGAGACTCCAACAGAAGGAAAGATCACAATCGGTGATAGAGTTGTATATGACAGCGTTGCAGGAATCGATGTCCCAGCTTCAAAGAGAGATATCGGATTCTTATTCCAGAACTATGCGCTCTGGCCTCATATGACTGTATATCAGAATATCGCATTTGGTCTTGAGAACCTGAAATGGGAGAAGAACAAGATCAGGGAAAGAGTTCATGAGATGCTTGTAATGCTAAAAATCGAGCAATTCAGTGAGCGCTACCCTGCTGAGCTTTCAGGCGGACAGCAGCAGCGTGTTGCTATTGCGAGAACTCTTGCACCAAGTCCTAAGGTTCTCTTCATGGATGAGCCTCTTTCTAACTTAGACGCCAAACTCAGACTTGAGATGCGCTCAGAGCTGAAGAGACTCCATGTAGACACAGACTCAACATTTGTTTATGTAACACATGACCAGATGGAAGCTATGGCGCTCGCAACAAAGATCTGCTTGATGGAAAAGGGTCTTTTGCAGCAATATGAGCCACCACTTACTGTTTACAATCGCCCTGCTAACCTATTCGTTGCAGACTTTGTAGGAACTCCAACAATGAACTTCCTTCCAACTGTCTTTGAAAGAACGAATGAGAAAGAAGGAGTGCTCTCACTATTTGGAACAAAGCTCAGCTACACATCAGATTCTCCTATTCCAGAGTGCAAAGATGTAGTTGTAGGTATAAGGCCTGAGTTCATTACGCTTGGCAGCGGAAACCATACTGGAAAAGTCTATACAACACTTCCTTCTGGTATGGAAACAACAGTCAAGCTTGAAGTCGGCGATGAGTTCCTGACAAGCGTCGTATTTGGAAGCGTTGACTATCCATACCTTACAGAGCTCAAGTTCTCTTTCAATGGAGATGGAATAATTCTCTTTGATAAGAATAGCGGCGTTAAGCTATGCGCTGGTAAGCTCCATTGACGTACTCCAATGGCTAAAGCCTGTTGGATTCTGGCCCTACAAGCGATAAACGCACCAATAATGATGTCTTACTTCATCTCAGACCACTGAGGCCCGCCCGGCCTCAGCCTTTATAGCAGCCTAAACTGCTGATAAATCCTTG
>CAKQJZ010000010.1 GCA_934247875.1 uncultured Spirochaetales bacterium | reverse complement strand
TGTCTTATCAACATAAATAGCATCAGCTTTAATAAGCTCTTCAAAACTGGATATAGATGTAATAATGTTCTTCATACTTTTATTCTAGCATAAAACAAGGCAAATAAAAAATCTTAAACAGCATTAAGTCATATCTATAAAATATGTATTTGACTAATAGCTATTTCCTTTATAAACAATTAACAATCTCGTAGCATAGGTCTAGCGACTTCATATCATTCTTTAGCTTCTCAACTGATTCATATCGAAATGCATTAATACCAATGCTTTTTGCAGCAGTGATATTCTCTTCTCTGTCATCTATGAATACAGCTTCTTCAGGCTTCACGTTCTCATTATTGAGAATATAAGAGAAGAATGATTTCTCTGGTTTGCTTCGCTTAATATCACAAGAGAGATACTTATTGTCAAAAAAGTCATAGAACTCTGGAATATTATTCAAGATCCATTTGTCGTAGCAAGTGAAAGTATTGGAGCCAAACACTGCTTTAAGCCCTTTAGCTCTGAGTTCTTTTATATAGCCTATGAGCTGCTTGTTAACTACCGGATTATAGTTCTCAACAAACAAATCTGATGAGATTCTTACACTGAATTTATTCTCAAGGTGCTTATAATAATCAGATGTAGACACATAGCCATCCATTAATGCTGCATTCCATCGTCTGTAGTCACTCACGAATTCATCTTCATTAATGCCTAGCTCATTCGCCATATCTCTAAGAGACCTAGAGCCAATGAGGAGAACATCCCCAATATCAAAAATAAAGAGTTTTATCATAAGTAGTCCTTGAAGAAGCGTTCTGCTTTATCATCGTCAAATAGATAGTTGAAGCATTTGATTCCAAGGCTTTCAGCACCTTCTATATTATCTGTCCTATCATCGATGAAAACACACTCGCCGCTGCTATACCTTTCTTTTTCGATGATATAGCTATAAAAAGCCTTATCTGGCTTTGCTCTGTTTATAAGATGCGAAGCGTATAGCGCATCAAAGTGATCGATGACTTCACTTTTAAGTGTCAGAATGTAGTCCCAGTGAGGCTTGAACGTGTTTGAAGCAATTACTACTCTATGTCCATTTGCTCTGAGTTTATCGACAAAGGAAATCATAGGAGAATTGACAGTCGGCTTGAAATAGACTTTAAACACATCTTCATCAATCTTGATTCCATATTTGATCTCAAGATGCCTATAGTAGTCATCTGTATCCATAAAGCCTTCAGTAAGAGGCACTCCATATAATTCGTAATCTCTTCTGATTTCGCTATAGTCTATATTAAAGCGCTTAGCTATTTTATCGAGTGTTGTTATATCCTTGATAATTACATTACCCATGTCAAACATGAAAAGCATATCTTTCCTCCAACAACAGGATAAAGCAACAAAATGCTATTCTCAATCGAACAAACTACTTAAAACATATTCATTTTTTATTGCCAATATGCATAAAATGCATAGATATGCACTTTAAATGCATAAGCAAAAGTTCTATACTCAACTCCATAGGAGAGGTTTCTATGAAGAGAATCGTTACTATACTTTTAGTCGTTTTAGCAGCTGCTACTCTATTTGCTAATGGCACTAAAGAAAGCTCCAGCGTTGATAATTCACTGAAGAAAGTCCAGGATAAAGGCAAGTTCGTGCTTGGCCTTGATGACTCATTCCCACCTATGGGTTATAGAGATGAGAATGGTGAGATTGTTGGCTTTGATATAGACACAGCCAAAGAAGTTTCAAAGAGACTCGGCGTTGAGCTAGTTGCGCAGCCAATTGACTGGGCAGCTAAAGAGCAAGAGCTCGCAACAGGCAATATTGATTGTATCTGGAATGGCTTTACTATCACACCAGAGCGTCTTGAGGCTATGACATTCTCAGAGCCATATGTAGACAATGCACAGGTTGCTGTTGTAAAGATCTCATCTGGCTACTCAACACTTGCAGATCTGAAAGGCAAAGTAATCGGTGTTCAGGCTGGTTCCTCTGCAGAAGATGCAATTGAAGATACAGAAGGATTTAAGGAAAGCATCAAAGAGGTTGTTGAATTCAAAGATAACCTTACAGCACTTATGGATCTTGAAATCGGTGGTGTTGACGCTGTAATCATGGATCTGCTAGTTGCTAACGATAATATCGCAAGAAGCGGCAAAGGAATCTTCAAAGTCCTTGACGAAGGTCTCTCAAATGAGGAATATGGCATTGGATTCAGAAAGGGTGATATCGCACTAAGAGACGCAGTACAGAGCGCTCTTGTAGATATGGCCAAAGATGGAACTCTTGCATCAATTGCCACAAAGTGGTTCGGTGCAGATATCACAGTTGTAGGAAAATAATAATGGAAAAGCTTCTGCTGCAGCTATTAGATGGCATGTTTGTCTCATTAAGAGTATTTGCACTTACTCTTATATTCTCACTTCCCTTTGGCTTTGTAGTATGCAAAGGAAAGATGAGCAGATTCAAACCACTCTCATTTATCGTTGATTTATACATTCAGATCATGAGAGGCACACCACTTATTCTGCAGCTGATCTTCTTCTACTTCGCGCCTTACTATATCTTCGGCTTCTCATTCCAGCGCTTCACAGCAGCAATCATCGCATTCTCAATCAACTACAGTGCATACTTTGCTGAAATATACCGCTCAGGAATCCAGGCTATAGATAAAGGCCAATATGAGGCAAGCAAGGTGTTGGGCTTCTCTAAGCCTTACACCTTCTTCCACATAATTCTTCCTCAGGTCATGAAGACAGTAATGCCATCACTTGGCAATGAGGTAATCACACTCGTAAAAGACACAGCACTTGCATCAACTATCGGCGTAATAGAGCTCTTCAGAGTTGCACAGACATCTTCTTCGAGAATATTCTCAACGATGCCTATCTTCCTTGCAGGAGTCTTCTATTTCATCATGAACTACATTGTCTCAAAGGTTTTTGCACTTATTGAGAAAAAGCTAAGCTACTATAACTAGGAGATGTTATGGAGAATATGATCAAAGCCACAGGCATCAGAAAAAGCTTTGGAGAGAATGAGGTTTTAAAGGATATATCATTCACACTCAATAAGGGTGATGTACTCTCTGTCATTGGGCCATCAGGCTCTGGTAAGAGCACGCTTCTGAGAATCATCACACAGCTTGAAAGAGCTGATGGCGGTACTCTTGAAATCGGAGGCGAAACTCTCTTTGAAGATAAGAACGGAGTTGCTCTCTACAAGAAAGAGAAAGAAGCAAGACGCATAGGGCTCAGAACTGGGCTTGTATTCCAGAACTTCAATCTTTTCCCTCACTTTTCAGTGCTAAGAAATGTTACTGAAGCAGAGATTGCTGTACTGAAGATGAACAAAGCAGATGCTGAAGAGAAAGCAATGCAGCTTCTGAAGCGCATGGGCCTTGAAAGCAAAGCTAAATCATATCCATCAGAGCTTTCTGGAGGCCAGAAGCAGCGAGTATCTATTGCGCGTGCTCTAGCTTTGGACCCTGAAGTGCTATTCTTTGATGAACCAACTAGTGCGCTGGACCCGGAGCTTACAAGAGAGATCCTGAGAGTTATCAGAGACCTTGCTGAAGAAGAGATGACTATGGTTGTAGTCACTCATGAAATGAGTTTTGCAAAAGGCATCTCAGACTATGCAATCTTCATGGATCAAGGCGTAATAGTCGAAGAAGGTAAGCCTGAGAAGCTCTTTGATGCGCCAGAGAAAGAGAGGACAAAGAAGTTCTTGGATTCATTCTCTCTCTAGAGTACTTCGCCAGATCTTACTCTCTGCATCTCCCCTTTCTTATACTTCAGCTTTCCATTTACAAAGACATATTCTATGCCTTTGTTCTTGTCTCCATCTTCTTTGAGAGCATTTAAATCAAATGCAACCAAATCAGCTTTATAGCCTTCTTTAATAAGGCCACGAAGAGCGAGCTTCATTCTTTTTGCTGGTTCTGATGTCATCTTCTTTATCGCTTCTTCAAGCGAGATTACGTGTCTATCTCTCACATATTTACCAAGCAGCTCTACAGTTGAATGATAAGAGCGTGGATGAGGGATAGGAGAAGAGAATAGACTATCTGTTCCAAAGCACATCAGAGGATGCTGCATGATTTTCTCAAGATTCTCTTCGCTCTCTGTTACATCTGCCATGACAGTAAGCCCACTCTCATCAGATAGCACATCAAGAAGCGCATCTAGAGGATCTGAATTCCTCAGCTTTCCGACTTCAGTAAGAGAGAGCCCATTATACTGACTATTGTTCTCTGTATAGAGTATTTTGATATCATCAGGGCCAACAAGCTCATATATGCTATCCCATCCATCAGGATTGAGCATCTCTTTCTTTATATCTTCTCTCTCATTCTCAAGCCCCAGCGCAAGGCGTGCTTCCAGACGCGTAAGCTTCAGAATATCTGGAGGCAGCAGCGAAAAGAGAGATGTAGAGCCGAATGTATATGGATATTGATCAAACGCAACATCTACGCCAGCTTTTCTGTAGCTTTCAATCATTGTAAGTAGCTCATCTACTTTTGCCTGGTTCTTCTTGCCTATCGCTTTCAGGTGCGATACTTCAATTTTGACACCAGTCTCCTTTGCTGCCTCCAATACCTCCTTAAGCGACTCTACAACATCATTCCCTTCGCATCGGTGATGAACTGTGAATATCGAGTTCTCCTCTTTGACAGTCTTAAGCAGCGCTAAAAGCTCTGCTCTATCGGCAAATATGCATGGAGCATAATATAAGCCAGAAGAGAATCCCTTTGAGCCTGCTCTAAGAGAAGAGCGAAGAAGTGCGCACATCTCTTCTATCTCTTCTTCATTTGCGCTACGTGATGCATTCTCTTTGAGCACAGCAGTGCGAAGTGCTGTGTGAGATGTCAGAAAGCACTGGTTATTGCCAAGTCCTCCCTCCTCTGCATAGCTCTTCCAGGAGCTATAGTCACTCCATGACCAATCATCCCATGTGCCAAGCACATCTGAGACATAGCTCTTTAAAGTACTATTGCTATTAGGAAACACTCCAACACCGCAATTTCCGGTAACGCTTGTAGTGATGCCTTGAACAATCATCGGAGTGCAATCTCTGTCTTTCAGGATCTCAAGCTCTGTATGAGTGTGGATATCAATAAAGCCAGGAGAAAGATATAGACCATCTAGATCTATTATTCTCTTAGCTCTGGTAATAGCCTCTTCACCTACAAATGCGATAGAGCCACGAAAGAGCGCTACATTGGCTTTGAATGGCTTATTGCCGCTTCCGTCGACTATAGTTGCGTTTCTCAGAATATAGTCATACATTGTATAGCTCCTTGTAGCTCTTGATGACTCCGCGCTCTATAAACGATGTGAAGTCCTGATAGTTGCCACGCTTCAAAGCAAGAGAGAATGCTGCTTTAAGCTCATTGATTGAATCAGCATAAATGCATGGAGGCAAGAAGCCCTTTCTTAATAGCTCGCCAGAGAGAATAAGATATGAGAAGATCGTGCTATAGTCTTCAAAAGGCTCAATTCTAAGCAGTTCTCCAAATAGCAGAACTCCGCTTACTACTCCATTTAGATCCTTCCAGGAGCTCTCATACTGAGAGAATAGAGTCTCCATCTGAACATCGACTTTTACATCTTCACCTTCTTTTAGTGGATACTTTATATTCCCATCTCTATAAAGCGCTGAGCTCGTATCATCAAGCCCTTGCATAAGGCGGACATGTATCTCTTTTATATCCTTCTCGCACCATTTCTCTTTCTGGCTTATAAGAGAAATCATTATCGACCTGAAGTTTGATAATAGAAAATGCATATCAAGAGACATTGACTCTACAACGCTGCCACTATAAAGGGCGTTTATATTCTCTTCATTGAATTGAATTTCAGAATAAGAGAGAAGCGCTTCCAAAGAAGTCTTGATCAAAGCTCTATAGCCTTCGCTTTCTTTTAAGCTATCATCAAGCGGGAAGCTCTCTTTTAGGTTATCAAGGAGCGCTACATCGACACTTCCTGGCCTGATATCCAGATTCTTGAAACGCCTTAGCACTCTTCCATCTCTAGGCTTCTCTGTATCATCTGGTATGGTCCATGACCAGCCGAGCCTGATAGCTCCATCTATTCTGCCTTCATTGCATAGAATCCTGACACGTCTATCTGTAATGCCCCATCTTTTGGCGGCTTCTGTAACGCTTATGTATTTCATAGCACTATGATGATACATCGCAATTCCACTTTCAACTATTTTCGGAATGAAATATGCAAAAACACTGCGCTATTATTCCTCAATTCACCGAAAAATAACTCTTATCATTGTTTACGCTTTCTCTCTTTTTCCTTATAGTAGAAACGGTTTGGAGGAAGACTATGGAAAAATACGATGTTGTCATAATCGGAACAGGTCCTGCAGGCATGGGCGCTGCATTCTCACTATTAGAGAAGCATAAAGATATCTCCATTTTAATGATTGATAAATCTCCTGTATCTACAGGTGGAATGAGAAACGATTGCAAGATGAACTTCACATTCCCAATTGGATTTCCGCTTGAATACTGGAATGAAGCTCAGGCTAATAGATATCTTGATAAAGTAACTGAGTTCTTAAAGCCAACTATTCTTCCAAAATCCAATCTTGAGATCTATCAGGAGAGAGCTAGAAGACTCGATTGCTCGCTTTTGGAGATCAAGCAGACTCACCTTGGAACAGATGGTGGACTCTTATTGATCAAAGAACTTTTGAAGAAGCTTGAAGAGCGCGGCGTTAAGCTTGCACTGAGAGAAGAAGTTCTCTCTGTCAACAACAAAGAGAAATACATCGTCACAACCAATAGAGAAATTGGTTACAAGACACTTCTTGTAGCACCAGGCAGACAGGGCTTCCACTTCTTGCAGGATGTAATGCACCAGCTTGGTGTTGAATATATGGATAACATTCTAGATGTAGGCATCCGTGTTGAGACTAAGCTAGAGCACTACCCTATTGTCAAAGATTACTACGATCCTAAGTTCTATTTCCCAGAGAAAGTCAGAACTTTCTGCACTAACAGCGGAAACGCGCATGTAGTAAAAGAGCGCTATGTAACTTCACGCGGAGACGTATGGTACTCTGTAAATGGTCATGCATATGCAGCTAATGAAGA
Organism: uncultured Spirochaetales bacterium; assembly: GCA_934247875.1. GTDB lineage: Bacteria > Spirochaetota > Spirochaetia > Sphaerochaetales > Sphaerochaetaceae > Ornithospirochaeta. The sequence goes on along the minus strand of CAKQJZ010000010.1, from coordinate 30,219 downwards.
GAAGAACAATGGCCTAGTAAACTTCGCAATGCTCAAGACTGTAAGATTCACAGAGCCTCTCGCATCAGGCCAGGACTTCGCAGAGCACCTTGGCGTAATGGCTGCAATGATGGGTGGCGGAAAGCCTTTGATGCAGAGAGTCGGAGACTTCAGAATGGGAAAGCGAAGCAAAGTCGCAACATTCAATAACGATTTATATGACTTCAAGCCATCTTTGAAGGACTGCACACCTTCTGATATCTCACTCGCTATGCCTTCAAAGATCTTAAGATACATCTGGTCTGCAATGAAGAAGCTCGATACAATCATCCCTGGCATTCTTCATCCATCTACTATCATGTACTACCCAGAGATCAAGCTATACGCTAATAAGCCACAGTATATCGATGATAACTTCCAGGTAGTTGAAGGTGTATTCTTCGCAGGTGATGGCGCCGGCACAAGCAGAGGCATCACAGGTGCTTGGGCAAGCGGAATCAGAGCAAGCGAAGGCATGGAAGAATACATCAAATAGTAAAATCAAACATCAGGCTAAGCCAATTCAGTAAGAGGTCCATCCAGCTTTGGACCTCTTTTACTTCACTACCAACCTCTTTATTAGCGATAGAAAGTCCATGCTTTCCTTTTGGATATATATGATACTCAACACTGACATTATTCTCTAAAAGCGCTTTGACAAATGAGAATGAGTTGCAAATAGGGACAGTCTGATCTTCTGCTGTATGCCAGATAAAGCAAGGAGGTGTATTTACGCTGACTTCTTTCTCTAACGAATAATAGCGCATCAAGCTCTCGTCAAAGTCATTAGTAATCCAGCGCACAGAGCCTTGATGAGAGCCCGCTCCTGTTGTGATAACAGGATAAGCAAGAATACCAAGATCTGGACGAGAAAGCGCTCCATAGCGCTCATAGTGACATAAGAGAGACGCAGCAACATGGCCACCAGCGCTGAAGCCCATAATAGCTATCTGAGAGCTGTCAACAGCAAACTCCACGCTTCTTTCTCTTATAGTTCTCAAAGCCTCAGCAGCTTCACTTTCAGGAGAAGATTTCTTAATATCTTCCTCAACGCTATAGTAAAGAATGAATACCTGGTAGCCAGCAATAAACAAAGGCATTGCTACAGGATCGGCTTCACGCGGCGACACGTATGAATAGCCACCACCAGGACAGATGACTATAGCAGGTCTGCTTTTGATAAAACCACCGTCACCTGTAAGATCTTCATGAATATATGCTTTTAAGTATGCGTTAGCTTTGCCAACATTGAATTTTATAATTTTCATGAGAAGGGATTATAAAACTCATTGCTTTAAATAACAACCATAAAAATGTTATTTTTTTATTATTCCTAATTAAGAATATTTTAGAACTCCACGTTATTTAGATATCTTCTTAGCAGAAATTCGCAGAAATATGGAAACGTATGGATGTTATTCTCAAACCCGATATTTCCATTTATGAACTTTATACCTGTTGTGATATCAGGATATTTATTGCTCTCAATTAATGTTCTTAAAGATTTAGCTCTGCCATTAGTTGCCTTAATTTCGATAGGAACAAGAGACTTTTTTGTCCTCACAAAGAAATCTTCCTCTAAAGTTGAGTCATCTTTCTTATAATAAAAGAGATTATAGCCCTGCTTACTCAAGCTCTCAGCTGCAATGTTCTCGTATAGGCCGCCTTTATAGACGTTCATGTTTTTATTGGCACGGAGGTCATCTTGTGCCTCATCATCCAAAGATGCAACAAGAAGGCCTGTATCTTTGAAGTACACTTTGTATTTATCTGATTGATAGTTACCTTGCAGTGGCAAATCAGGAGTATGAAGAGAGTAGCATATATTAATCATACCAGCATCTGTTAGCCACTCTATAGCGCCCCAATAATCCTTGAATCTAGCACCTCGTTCGACTTTGGAAACCTGGAACTTCTTATTCTCTTTTGCAAGCTGCACAGAAATGTGATTGAATACATTCAAGACTCTAGTTTTGTCTATGCCATCAACATACTTCTTTATATCTTCTCTATAATCATTAAGCAGCTCCCTCTGAATCTCTAACGTACCTTCAAAATTTCCTTTTGTTATATACGATCTGACAACAGCTGGCATACCACCTAAAATACAATAATCCAAGAAGAGAGAATTCAACACATTCATCATTGTCTGATTAAACGGCTTAGCATTGATCATATGCTCAAGCATTTCATCTGCTAAGTCCTCATAGCCATTAGCCCAAAGAAACTCTTCAAAATCCAGAGATTGCATTTCAAACTCAGATTTATAGCCAACGCTATTGCTCTCTATCTTTTTGTAGTTAATTCCTAGCATTGAGCCAGAACAGATGACATCATAGCGACCATCTATGCAAAAAGGTTTTAGCGCTGTAGCGATTTCAGGATAAGCCTGTACTTCATCGAAAAGGATCAGTGTCTTACAAGGTATAAATCGTTTTGATGGATCGATTCTGGATATATTCTTTATGATGGCTTCTGAATCATATCCATCCTCACATATTGTTTTGTATTTCGCTTCAATGTCGAAATTGATCTCAACGAAGCTTTCATATGCCTCTGCAAATTTCTCAATCGAGGATGTCTTGCCTATCTGACGGGCACCTTTCACAATTAGAGGCTTTCTGTCATCAGACTTTTTCCAAGAAATAAGGAAGTCATCAATCTTGCGTTTCAAATACATATTCATTATCTTAATATAATAAATGAAAATATCAAGGGGTATCACAGAAAACTGAGCGAATAAATAAGACTTGATTACAAAAAGATGAGCGAATTATTGACAAAAATCACAAAAACATGAGGGAATTAATGGTTTTTTATTACTTCTGCAACTCTTATTATCTCATCAAATGTAAGAACTTCTGCTCTTTCCTGGCCTGTTAGCCCCGCTTTAGATAGCACAGAATCAACATTTGTCTTATTGATATCAAATGAGCCAACCAAGTTGTTCTTAATTGTCTTGCGCCTCATCGAGAAGAGAGCTCTAACAAGAGGCAGGAATACAGATCTGAGTTCATTACTTACTAAGCTTTCTTTACGCTTTGCCATAACAACGACAGAGCTCTCAACTTGAGGCTGAGGCCAGAAGCAGCCTTTTTTGAGAGTCAACACATTCTGGTTCTCATAATCAATCTGAGTAAGGATAGAGAATGATGAATACTCATCGTCTCCTGGCTTTGCACACATTCGCTCTACGACTTCACTTTGAAGCGTGAATACCATGAGCTCTGGAAGGATAGAACTCTCAATCAGCTTTGCAATGATAACAGAGCCTACATTGTATGGCAGATTGCCTATAATGCGATCAGGAGTATAGTCATACTCAAAAAGCGTCTTAAGCGCATCTCCGATAACAAGGCTAAAACGTGGCTCATCTTTGAAAGCCTCTTCTTTAAGTATTTCAGCAAAGCCATAATCAATCTCAAATGCAGTGAGATCAACATTCTTTTTAAGAACCAGATGAGTAATAGCGCCAAGTCCTGGTCCTACTTCCCAGACTCTCATATCATCTTCAAGTGCCATATAATCAACGATTCTTTCTCTGGCTTTAGAAGAGATCAAAAAGTTCTGTCCAAACTTCTTTGACATAGCAAGGCCCTTGCTTTTCAAAGTGCTATCAAGTTCTGAAATGCTATCGTAGTTGAGAGTCCACATAGCGCTATTATACACAAAGATAAAAAGAAATTGCATTAGCTTTGCGAGTTGAAATCAAATAGATGAACAACAGACCAACAACAGATAATAGCAACACCAGATATGGATAAATCGAAGTGCATTCTTTTATGAGTGCGCCAAGATAGAAAAAGCGCTCTATCGCGATATATACATAATGAAGAATTATATCTGCTTTAGGAATGAACAGATATGCAATGGAAATGTACATATATAGCATTATGAGAATAGTCGCTGCTTCTGATGTGATTATCGCTGAAAGCTGATAGCTCGAGAACACTCTATATGATACAGGGATAGAGAAAGAGAGTGCGGCTAGTGTTGTTGCTACGCTTTCTGATATTGCTTTCGGAATAGCTAAAGCTCTTAATGCATGCGATAGATATGGAGAGAGAATCATTATTCCAGAGAGCGCTAAGAAACTATAAACCAAGCCTAGATCTTCTGTGTAGTATGGAAAGAGTGCTAACAAGATTACATCAGATAGAAAGAATGCAATATCACTATCTGTAGTGTCCAACGCTACTTTGAATATAAATGCTCTTAAAAGCGAAGGTCTCCATCCTGAGATGTATACAAACAAGAATAGCGGGATATAAGAAATTGCTTTCTTAGCTCTTTTGCTTTCAACAAAGAACAGAAGCTTCATCAGAATAGAGCTAAGTATCGAGAGATGCATGCCTGAGAGCGCTATTATGTGGCTTAGCCCTGCGCTCCGTGCTTTTTGCGCTATGTCTGAGTTTCCTGACGAACCTACACCTAGAAGCAAAAGCGATGCAAGCTCACCTTCGTTTCCTTTTAGCTTGCTACTTAAAAAGTAAGAAACTTTAGAGCGGACTCTATTAGTGCGCACTAGATAATCAGTTGAATTTGCGATGAATACAGAGTCATAGAATGTGCCGCAGAGTCTTACTCTGTCTCCAAGAGCGGCATCTGTTAAATCAGAGAGCACATACACACAGCCTTTGGATGTTACTACGGTGCCATAGCTATCTTCTGATGCTAATAGCTTTACTCTATAGCCATAGCGTCTCTGCCCGCGTGGAGATGGTGTTGATATTATATCTCCAACTACACCTCTGATTTCATCCTTTTCAAAGCCTAAAGAAAGAAAGCTCTCTTTGATTGAAATCGACATAAAAAAATAGATCAGCGCAAATATAAGCACATAATGGGTATATCGCTCATTGATGAATAGAGAAAAGAGCAGAAGAATAAAAAAGCCTAACAGCCCTAAGCTGTAAACAGAAGGACAGAAAAACAGAGCAAAATAGCTTAACGCAACTAAAATGTAGACTATCACATATATAGATATGCGTTATTTTGCGTTTTGTCGAATTTTCACATAGAGCGCAAGCAAAATCGGGTCTAGATTGCCTGTTGCACTATCTTTTATGATGCTTTTGCTGATAGAAAGAGGATTTTTTGCAGATGTGAGTATTTCTCTGCTATAGCGAGCTATAAGCTTATTGGAGTGCAAGACTGAATACTCTATCGCACTTACAAACTCATCAGATAGCTCATCAAGCGCAGGAAGATCATTAGATGCAATCAAGACTGAAAGTGCTTTGAGATCGAGACTTTTCAGCATAGTAATATATTCCTCGACATTCTGGACTTCGCTAGTGTACTCAAACTCAGCTTCTTCTAGTGCTCTTCTGTAATTCTCTCTATCGCTCCCAACTAGCACACTCTCATAATCATGCTTCTTTGCCATCATCCAGACTAAGAGGGCAACAACAGAAGAGATTATAAGCTCATCTATCATAGGAATAGGATCCCTGATAACCAACGAGAGAAAGAAATAAGAGATGATGAATACAAGCGCTGTTAGCAATAAGCGCTTAATGTAGCTCTTATCTTGGATATAGAGCGACAGATCACGCTCTATAGAAGAGAGAACAGCATCACGTGCAATCCTCTCTTCTTCTCGTGATATCGAGCTAGAAAGCTTATAAACGAATTCATCTACGCTTCCTTCGCCTTTTTTGAGATTATCGAGGTTTACAAAGAGGAGAGGCTTATCGTCTCTCCTGATGTAATAAATATGTCTGATCACAGTTCGCTTTTAAACTCTTCTACAATCGAATCGAGCTTGCTCTCAAGCCCCTTTCTGCCATCTTTTCCAGCAGATAAGAAGATATAATACTTGATCTTTGGCTCTGTGCCAGAAGGTCTTACTACAAGCTTCTCGCCACTCTTGAAGCGGAAGATAAGCACATCAGCTTTAGGGAATCCTGTGTTCTCTTCTAAGAGATCTTCTTTGGACTCAATCTCTCTATTAACAAGCAAATCTCCTGCTTTTTTAGCTCTGAGTGATGCCATGATAGCCTTCATCTGAGCCTTTCCTTCCTCTCCTTCATAATCGCGAGAGAATACAACTTCAGTTGAATAGCCATAGATTTCATATATAGCATCAAGTCTTTGCTGGAGAGTTATGCCCTTAGATGAGTAGTAGCACATCATCTCAACAGCAGCGAGAGCACTTGAAACAGCATCTTTATCTCTGACATCTGGAACAGTCAGGAAGCCATATGACTCTTCACATCCGAATAAGAAGTAATTCTTATCATTCTTGCCAGTAGCAATCTCTTCAATCTTCTCAGCAATGTACTTGAAGCCTGTAAGCACATCAGTGCATGTTGCAGAGTTCTTCTCTGCAATCTTCTTAACAAGATCTGTTGTAACAAGTGATTTTACAACTAGTGGAGTAAGACCAGGGTGCTTATTATTCTCAAGCGCAGTTGTCAATAGATAATCAACCAAAAGCACTGCTATCTGGTTGCCTGTCAGCAGTTGATACTCTCTCTTGTCACTATCGGTAGGAATAGCGATGCCAAGTCTATCTGCATCTGGATCTGTGCCAAGAACGATATCTGCTTTGACTTCTTTTGCAAGCTCAATGACCTTTGTCATTGCCTCCTTGCTCTCAGGGTTAGGAAGCTTGACAGTTGGAAACCTTCCGTCTGGCATCTCCTGCTCGCTTACTACTTCGCATCTGATCCCAAGCTCTTTGAGCATATGTCTTACAGGAACATTTCCTGATCCATGAAGCGGTGTATAAGCAACAGTGATTGGACTATTCTGAACAAGCGAAGGACGACGAAGGGAGCGCAGTGCCATATCATAATAAGCAGCGTCAACAGAAGCAGGCATATCAAGAAGGAGTCCCGCCGTTCTTGCATCCTCTTCAGTGATAGACTTGATCTCATCACTCTTAACGCTATTAGCTCTATTAGCGATCTCGATATCATGAGGAGGAGTTACCTGGCCACCATCACTCCAATAGACTTTATATCCATTGTACTTAGATGGATTATGTGATGCAGTAACTACAATGCCTGCAGTTGCCTTCAGGTAGCGAAGCGCAAATGAGAGCATTGGAACTGGATGCAGCTCTGTATATAGATATACCTTGATACCATTAGCAGCAAGTGTCAGTGCTGCGCTTAGCGCAAACTCTTTTGAGAACAATCTTGAGTCATATGCGATTGCGACGCTTGGATTCTTCTCGCCTTTCAGGTAATCAGCTAAGCCTTGTGATACCTTTCTTACCATAAAGGTATTCATCCTATTAGTACCACCACCGATAACGCCTCTCATTCCAGCAGTGCCAAATGCAAGAGAAGTATAGAACCTATCATTTAGATTCTGCCAATCTTCCATTTCAATTGCCTTCTCAACCTCTAGACGAAAGACCTCATTGGTCTCTGATGCGATATAACTGCGAGCCTTATCAAGGATTTCATTTATCTTTTCCATATACACTCCTACTTATGATTTTAGCGCTCTCATGCCTCTTTCTCAAAGCATTTCTCTATATTCAAAACCGATGGAATATGGTCCATAGAATCTATTTTTGCACTCTTGAGTTCCTCTTTTGTTCTAAAGCCATATGAGACAATAATATAAGGCACAGAAGCACTCTGCGCTGTCTTATAATCAACTTCACTGTCTCCGATATATACAGCATCTTCTTTGCTGCATTTCAGGTTTTCAAGCACGCTGCAGAGTGCTCTTGGGTCTGGCTTTAAAGGAAGTGAGTCTGTTGCGCCAAGGACATAATCAAATAGATTTTCTCCAAAAAGCTCTTTGACTATCTCTTTAATAAGCTCATCTCTCTTGTTTGAAAGCACAGCAAGCTTATAGCCTTTTGCTTTAAGGCTCTCTAAAAGAGATATAATCCCATCATAAGGCTTAGATAAAACAACAGCGTGGCGTTTATAATACTCCATCATCAGCAGATAGCAATTTGCAAAGTCACTCTCGTCTTGAATCTTCGCACCATGCTCTAGAGCTGCGCGGCTTAATGCATTTCTTAGCCCATGGCCTATATAACGTCTGCACTCTTCGTCTCCAATTGCATTTCCTTCAAATGCAACTATAGCGTAGTTGATAGCAGCTCTTATATCTTCAAGAGTGTTAACAAGTGTTCCATCCAGATCAAAAACAACACATCTCATATGGCAAATTCTAAAGTTGTTCTCTTTTATGTTCAATAAGACAAAGATAAAGACATGCGCTATACTAGCGCTATGTACAGGATTGTTATAAACAAAGGCAAAGAAAAGCAGCTATTGAAGCACCATCCTTGGGTTTTCTCAGGCGCTATCAAGAGCGTCGAGGGCGATGGTGGCTGGGCTGAAGTATATAGCGAAGATGAAAGATTCATAGCCTATGGCTACTATGATGAGAAGAGCCACGTAGTGCTCCATCTTCTCTCATGGAATAGAGACGAAGAAGTCGGAGAAGAGTTTGTAGCACGCTTAGTAAAAGAAGCTGTGCTCAGACGCAAGAGCTTCTTTCAAAAGAGTGACACAACAGCCTTCCGTCTAATACATGGAGAGGCAGATTTCCTGCCAGGCATTGCAGCAGATTGCTACGGAAGCGAGATAAGGATAATAATCTCATCACGCTTTGCTGATAGATTCATGGAGACAATCGTGAATACTCTTACAGCAATGCTGCACCCATCTCTTATACAGACAACTGTAGATTCATTCTATGGGCCATCAGATGGTATTCCAGATAAAGTCACTTATTATCAGAATGGAGAGATCATCAAAGAAATAGATGATAAGAATGTCCAGTTCGTTGAAAGCGGCATCTACTATGAAGTAAGCCACGGAAAGGGACAGAAATCTGGCTTCTATTGTGATCAGAGAGACAATAGAAAGCTGATTGAAGAGTATGCTAAAGGAAAGAGAGTACTCGATGTTTGCTCATACACAGGTGGCTTTACGCTTCATGCACTCAAAGCTGGCGCACTCTCAGTTGATGCTATTGACTCATCAGAGTCTGCACTTAGACACCTGCTTTTCCAAGTGCATCTCAACGAAGATAAGAAAGTACTCAAAGAAGGCTCAAGAGACAGAGTTACAATCAAAAGCGCAGATGCTTTTGATTATATAAGAGAGATCAAAGAAGATGAGTATGACCTCATAATTCTCGATCCTCCTAAGCTTGCGAAGACAAAGAGCAAGCTCGAGAACGCAGAGAAAGCATATAAAGACCTCAATAGAGTTGCGATGAAGAAGATCAAAGACGGAGGCATCATCGCAACATTCTCATGCTCAAGTGCTATGACAAGAGAGCTGTTTCAGATGACACTGGCATGGGCAGCTAAAGACGCTGGCGTTGAAATCCAGATCCTCAGAGTCTTAAGCGCAGGCGAAGACCACCCTATCAGGATATCATTCCCAGAGAGTGAGTACCTGAAAGGATTCATCATCAGAGTGATAAAGCATTAATGAACAGAACAACGATAAGCATAATTGATGAGATTATTTCAAATGACTCTGGGCTTAGGCTCCTTAGAGCTAAGTCAGCACCACTTGTTCTGACATTTCTCTTCAATACTTTTCACACAGAGACCATATCATCACTTCCTATAGACCTATTCATAAGCAAGCTTGAAGATTTTCTCAAAGAGAATCAAGATGCAGAAGAAGTGCTTGAAAGCGAGCTTGAGGGCGACGACTCAGCACTCTTTCAATCAATAGATCTCAAAGACCGCGTCAAACGTTATATCTCAAGCTGGCTAAGTGAAGAGAAACGCTACATAAGACGATATCGAAACTCTGATAAAGCAGAAATAATAGAGCTTGACTCTGGCGTTTCAAGATTATTCTCATACATCTCCAAGATATTGGGCTCTGATTCTGTCTCAACTGAGACCAACTTCAACTATGTGCTGTTTCAGTTAACTAATCTTGCTGAGAATCTCAATGAAAACCCAGAGCGGCGCATCAAAGAGCTGATGCTAAAAAGAAAAGAAATCGATAGCGAGATTGAGAGAATAAAGAAAACAGGAGAAGTCAAGACATACACAGAGCGAGAGACTGTTGAAATGCTTAAAGATATCGAAAGCAGAGGAAAGGAACTCATCGGTGACTTCTCTCAAGTTGAAGACAACTTCAGATCGATCATCATCAGCACAATGGATAAGCAGAATGAGATAAACATATCGCAGAACAAAGTCTTCTTATATGCACTTTCATTGAACTCTGAACTGATGAAAACCAATCAATGGCAATCTTTCAATGCATTCTGGTCATATATGCTAAAAAGCAAGGATGATAGGATTTCATACCTTGCAGAGAGAATCCAAAGCTACCTTGAAAACGATAGCGGAGAGAGAAGCTACGACACATCATTTCTGATGTCTCTGAGGCGCCTTCTATTCGAATCTGGAAAGAAGATTGTAGATAGAAACTCAACGCTCACAACAAGAATGAGCAGGATAATGGCTACAAGCACAAGAGAAGACAGAAAAGGCTTTGATAACCTTGTATCTGTAATCAAGCAAAGAGCAAAATACTTAAGAGATGATGCAAAAGCACAAGATCAGATAACTCTCTGGGTAGATGAAAATGCAGATCTCTCATTCCCAATGGCAAGGACTATAAAGAGCAATGAGACAGAAAGCCATATCAAAGAGATCGAATTCGGAGAAGAAGAGAGCAACCTTGACGCAATACTTGCATTGAAGAGCGAGTTCTATATAGATGAGAATGAGCTAAAAGCAAAGATTGCTAAGATGTTCTATAAAACTGGCAACGTTCCATTTACGCTAAAAGAACTCACAGAAGAGTTCCCGATAGAGAAAGGACTTGAGGAAATCATTGCATATATATTGCTATCAGAAGAAAAAGGCACAGTTGATGAAGATGTTATAGATGAGATCATCTATAGCTGGGAAGAAAAAGAATACAAAGTCAGACTACCGAGGATAATATTCAGATGAAGAACAATACACCATGGGCAGAGAGCGCTATAAAGCTCTTGAAAGGACCTATATACAAAAACAGAGATAAAAGAGATGTCTGGAACCAGTTAATAGACTGGAGAGAGAACATTGATGAGTACTATGGGATTCTGAATCTACGCATACATATAGATGAAGTCGATGGATATGCATATCTAGAGCAAATAGAAGATGCTGTCAATAGAGGCATGGAAGAAGAGGAAGAAGAGAGTGCATCAGATCTTCCACGCCTTATAAGACGACAGAGCCTCTCATATAACCAGTCAATGCTATTGGTATTGATCAGAAATGAGCTCAGCAAGTTTGATTCCTCAAGTGCTGACGGAGATGTGCTCATTCTCAAAAAGAGCGATATCATAGATTTATATAATACATTTGCCAAGTCATATGCTGACCAGAACAAAACAGACAAAATCATCGACCAGGCTATCAGAAGCTTCATAAAGCTCACATTCCTCTTTGACGATAAAAAAGCAGCATCAGAGGCTGTCATAAGCGAAGAAGCAGAATTTGAAGTCAGTCCGATCATCAAAGCTAAAGTCGATATAAGCTTAATGAAAGAGCTGCTAATGAAGATGGAAGCAGTAGCTAAGAATGAGAAGGAGGCAGATTATGAGTAGAGATCTGTTTTCAGATAAAAACAGCGGCTATAAACTCAAAACACTCCAGCTATTGAACTGGGGCGTCTTTGATAAAAAGACAGTAACATTCTGCTTCAATGCAGCATCTACTATTCTCACAGGCCTCAATGGAAGCGGAAAGACAACAACAGTAGATGCAATACTAACTCTGCTTGTCCCCTCCTCTCTCCGCTACTACAACCTCTCTTCTGACAGCATCAAGAAGAGAGAAAGAGATGTTGAGAATTACATACTTGGAGCATATGGCGCGAGCTTAGAGTCCAGTGGTGAAGGCACTTCAAAATGCTTAAGAAAGAAAGATGAAGTGCTATCTATACTGAGTGGAATATTCTTTGATGAAAGCAAAGAGAGCTATATATCCCTCATGCAAGTCAGATACTTCTCTTCTGGAGATTTAAAGACAGCTTATATAATTGCTTCACGTGAACTCAGAATAGAAGAAATCAAAGAAAACAATATCGACATACGCCCTGGAAATAGGTGGAAGCAGGATGTTGAGAAGCTTGGAGCCCTTGTTACAGATTCTCCAACTCAATATACAAACCAGATTATCGACAAGTTCGGACTTAAGAGCCAAGTTGCATTGAAGCTCTTTTCCCAGACAGTTGGAATGAAGGTACTTGGAGATGTAACAACATTCATCAGACAGTACATGCTTGAAGATAAATCTCCAGTCAAGGAGTTCAATGAACTGAAACAGAACTTCAGAGAACTGAAATCAATTGACAATAAGATAGCAAAGACAGAGATAGAAATCAGAGAACTCGAGAAAGTCTTAGCTGTTGGAGATGAGTACATAAAAGCCAAGAAAGCACTTCAGAACTCTATAAACGAAAAGAATGCTGAAGAGATGTGGTATATGACACATGCAAAAGCTAAAGGCGGAGAAGAGATTCTCGCAAATGAAAGCAAGATGGCTTTGCTCAATGCTAATATAGACGAAAACAAAGCAGCAAAAGAAGAAGCGCAAGAGCGTCTATATACTTTAAAGCACAATGAAAACGCAATAGCTATTGAGTCTCTTAAGCGTGAAATCAAAGAAAAAGAAGAAAAAGCAATTCTCGTCAATGAGCGCTTAACCTCATACAAAGAAAACATCGACAAAATAAAAGCTATTGGAGCTAATATTGAGAACGCAAAGAGTGAAGATGAATTCATCAACAACTTAGAGCTTATTCCTGCTCTCCGCTCCAATGTTGAGCGCAATAAAGCAATAGCTGAAGAAGAGAAAGAAAAACTAGAAGAAGACATCCGCTCTGAGAGAAAAGAGCTAAGCAGCGCAGAAAGAGAGCTTATGCATCTAGAGTCAAAGAACACTAATATACCAAAGTGCTATGATGAGATCAGAGAAACAATAGCGAAAGAGCTCAGAATAAATGCGAAAGAACTTTATTTTGGAGGAGAGCTATTAATGCTCAAAGATGGAGAAGATGAATGGGAAAGAGCAGCTGAGAACGCATTAGAGCCACTCTCGCTTTCACTCATCATCAAACCTGAATATAGAGATAGAGTTAATGCTTTCTTAGATGAGAACAAACTCGGCAACAACATAATAAGAGTCATAACTGCAGAGAGCACAATCAATAGATACAAAGCTCCAAAGAGTGAGCTTTTAAATGGAAAGCTTGAAATCAAAGACACTGAATATAAAGATTTCTTAGGAGAATATCTAGAAGCTCATTTTGATTATAAGTGTGTAGAGTCGCTCGATTCATTCAATAAAGAGAATAAAGCAATATTGAAATCTGGTCTTTTCAAAGATAGCGGCAATGAAACAAAAGATGAAAGCGAAGATCTCTACTCTACATACTCTCATTACTTAGGCTGGAACAATGAGAAGAAGAAAGAAGAGCTCAGAGAGAAGATCGAAGCACTCAAAGCTGAAATAGAAGATTTCATGAGAAAGAGAGATAAGCACAGCAAGAGAATCGACAATGCATATAAAGCTATAAATGCACTCGATGCACTATCTAAATTCAGAAGCTGGAGCGAAATCGATTTAGTAGGACTAAAAAGAGAGATTGAGAGTCTCAAAGAGAAACTCAATACACTCTTAGCGTCCAACCTTGATTTAAAAAGACTTGAAGAAGAGATAAAAGAGCTTGAAGCAAGAATCAAAGCATATGATGAGCTTATAGAGAAATATAGGAAAGAGACATACACGCTAGAAAGCTCTATCACGAGCATCAAGAGAGTTCTTGAAGCATTAAAGAAAGATGAAGAGACGCCAGTTGCACCAGCTATTGTTGAAGAGTTCGTCAAAAGATATAAGAGCGCTATCTCATATAATACATTTGAAGAACTATCAGAGAGACATAATGCACTTGAAGTCGCATTAAAAGAGCGCATAGCAAAAGGAAGCGAAGAAGCAAATGAGAGAAAGACGCAGACTGAGAAAGCTATGAGAAGCTTCTTAGAGCCATCTAAGAATGTAATAGAGCCTGAGAACTCATGGACAGATGAAGTAAGCGGAATATTAACAGATGTTGCTGATTACATCGATGACTACAAAAAGCTCTATAAAGAGCTTACAGAAGACAACCTCATAAGCGCTAAAGAAGAGTTCAACAGCTTCTTGAAGACAAGCCTCTCTAATGTACTTGGCACTTTGAGTGAACAGCTGAATAGATGGGACAAAGAGATAGATGAGAATATAAGAGTACTCAATAGAAATCTGAGACTCATTCCATTTGATAAAGAGAAGAAGACATATATTGAGCTTGAAAAACTCTCAAGCAATGATAAAGACCACGCAGCATTCAGTAAAGATCTCACTAAAGCTATCCCAGATAAGCTTGTATTGATCAACAGCTCGGATGAAGAGAAGCTCAAGCTTTTCAAAGCAATCGATACATTCCTGGATAAATACAGCGATGATAAACTCAGGAAGAGTGTTCTCGACTTAAGAGGAAAGTATAGATTCATAATCAAAGAGAATAACTTGGATGGCGAGACTGTAACTTACTATAAAGATACAGCAGCTCTGTCTGGCGGAGAGAAAGCTAAGCTCACATATACTATCCTAGCAGCTGCACTTGCATATCAATACAACCTTGATAGCGATGAAGACGGAAAAGGCCCATTCAGGTTCGTAATCCTCGATGAAGCATTCAGCAAGAGCGACGCTATAAACTCTGAATATGCTCTCCAGCTCTTCAAAGAGCTTGATCTCCAATTGATGGTAATAACACCAAGAAATGGAATCAATATAGTTGAAGGTTATGTATCATCTCTACATTTGATTGAAAAGCTTGATGATAACACTTCAAGAGTAAAATCTATGACAATTGAAGAATACAGAGACGCAGAATAATGACTAAAGTAGATGAGATAAGAAAAGCTGCACGAAATAAATGGAAAGAGTTCCTGATAGCAGAGATAACAGGAACAGATTTCCTGCCTTGGTACTACAAAGGCGCTAAAAATGATAAGAAAGCATGCTATGAAACACAGAGAAAGATAGCAGAGCATCTTATAACAAATAGCAAAGACTATATAGGCAAAGGCTATAAGCTAAAGACAGCTGAAACATCTACTAAACTATATGGCACTCAAAGCGAGATAATAGAACTCTATGCTGATGAGAGGGCAGATTTCATATACCTTGCAGGAAAAGAGAAAGAGTATAAGAACTTCATAAACGCAATGAATGCGCTTGATGACTTTGCATCTAAAAACAATTGCTCTCTCAAAGAGTGGGAAAAGAAGAATATAGCAGAACTTGAGAAAGATAGAGATGAAGTTGATTTCTTTCGCTCTCTGCTTTTATCTCTCAAATGGCTTCTTGATAACCCAGACTCGAAGATATATATCAGAGAAATACCAGTATCAGTTCACAGCAAATTCATAGAAAACAACTCAAAGCTGTTAGCGTCTCTTTATTCTGAAATCAAGAGTGTAGAACCAAACGATGACCTTATCACATTATGTGGACTCAAAGAGAAAGAAGCACTAATAAGATTCAGAATAAGCTCGATAAAGAGAGAAGAGACAGCTATACCACTCTCAGCATTCAATAATCTTGATAAAGAAATTGATCTAAGCGACATTAAACGCGCAATAGTAATAGAGAATGAGATTGTCTATCTGACATTCCCGCAGGCTCAGGACTCACTAGTAATATTCGGATCTGGCTTCCAAGCTACCCTTCTTCAGAATGCCCATTTCTTAGATAGACTCAAACTATTTTACTTTGGCGATATCGATGAACATGGATTCATGATTCTCTCACTTTTTCGTAAAGCGCATACTAAAACAAAATCATTCTTAATGGATAAAGCAACATATGAAGAGTTCTCAATCTTCAGCGTCAAAGGAAGCAAAGAGAATAGTGATATAACAGAAGAAAACTTAACAGAAGAAGAGATAGCACTATTACATCTCTTAAAGAAAAGCAAAGATAATAATAGGCTTGAACAAGAGCGAATCAGTCAAGCCTATATAAACTCAAAGCTCAGTCTTTATCTTCAAGACTAGCTTTCTTACGTCGCATGTATTTGATTTCAGAAGGAGATTTCTTTTTCTTCTGTTTAAAGCCACTGCCCTTCAATATTGACTTATTGCGCTTATCTGAAATGAAAGCAAAGCCAACAAGTGCGACAATAGCACAAAGCGCTAGACAGAAAATCCAAGCATAAGGACTATTCATACCAGGAATGGATATATTCATTCCAAAGAAACCTGTTATGAATGTTGGGAACATCAAAGAAAGCGAAATCACAGTCAGACGCTTCATTATGACGTTCATATTGTTGCCAATAACAGAGGCAAACGCATCCATAGTGCCTGTAAGGATATCTGCATAGATATTCGCCATAGCAATAGCCTGCTTATTATCTGTAATTACATCATCAAGAAACTCAACTTCGTCTTCATTATTCAGCTTGAAATATGGAAGCTTCTGAAGCTTCTCCAAAAGCATCTCATTAGTAGTTAAAGCTGTTGTAAGATAAACAAGCGACTTCTGGATAGTCAGAAGCTGGATAAGCTCATAGTTCATGATTGACTTATGAAGCTGCTCTTCAACGATATCTTTCTGTCTATCTAGATACTTCAGAAGTCTGATGTAAACAAGAGCAGCGCGGCCAAGAATAGAAATTACAAAGCCCTCTTTTGTATCTACAGGGCAGCTTCTGAATCTATGACGTGCAAAATCATCGATAACAACACTGTCCCCTCGACAGATAGTGATTACCATATCTGAATAGAGAACAATACCCAAAGGGATGCATGAGCGCTCTAGCGGATTGTCATCATCTTCTTCAGAGGAAGGAAGACGGAGGATTATGATCGTATGGTCATCCTCTCTCTCAATTCTCGCCTGTTCATCAATATCCATGATATCTGCAAGAAGCTCTGAAGTAATCGAGTACTCATCTTGCAATACGACAATATCATCTCTATCCATCTCACGGACATCAATCCATGTAAACTGCTGATTATCTGATAGTTCTGTTCTTTTAGTTATCATACCTTCTCCGGGCCTTCCCGAAGAAGCATCAGAATGCTAGTGAGAAGGCAATACAAGTTCTTGTCTTTTTTGCACTTTTAGGTAAAGGATTACTTCCACCGTCGTCCATAACTTACTCCTTCTCGCTTAGCACTTTACCACAAAGATAGATTTGAGATAACCCACCTACTAAAAAAACTGAAGATCAAGAGCGAAAAGCTGCAGCATCATCTGCGACCATCTTAGCAAGCTTTTCAGCGCTATACACAATCGGAAGCTTATCAAAGTTAGCATCGAGCGCTGCAATCTTATCAGGATTGCTGATAAGATCCTTCACGATTGAAACTTGCTTTGGCGCGTCATCAGTTGCATTCCAGCCAACATGGTATTTCTCAATATACTCTGCTGATGGAATAACAGTATAAACAAGCTCAGTAATCATGAAAGGACGATGCGCATACATCGCTTCAACAATAGTATTGATGCCAGCACGCCCCGCTATGATATCTGAAGCAGCAAGGTACTCATTGACGTTATTAACAAAACCTGCGATGACAAGGCGAAGAGAAGAAGAGCTGTATTTGCTCTGAAGACGCTCTAGCTTCTTCTTCATCTTCTTATCAATACCACCAAGCACAACAACCTGCAAAGTAAGATTTTCTTTATAAAGACCTTCCAAGAGTGCCAGAGAACCAATCCCCTCGCCTCCAAGATTCAATTGCATAGTGAAAACATTATCAAGCTTCAAACGCTCACGCGCTTCTGTCTTTGTATACTTAGGACTATTAGCAACATTAGCCTGCAAAGGGAAAGGAGCAACAACAATAGTATCCTCTCTCTGCCCCATCTTCTTAACTCTCTCAGCACCCTCTTCTGTTGATACATAGAACTTCCTGATATCATCAGAAATAGTAGCAACAGGAGCTGAAAAGACATCAGTTGCAAAGTAATAGACAGGAATATTCTTGATGCCTAAATCCTTAAGCATTGCAGAGAGAATAGTAGAAGCATAAGGATGAGTGCAGAAGAAGAAATCAACAGGAGACTCCTCCATATTTGAAACAAAAGCACGCTCACAGTGCTTTAGTGCAAACTTAATAGCACTCTCCATGCCATTGGAATCAGAATCATTGTGCTTACTCAGCTTTCTCTCAAGCTTAGAATTCTTGAGCATCTTTCTCCACCACCACTTATTGATAGAACCAAGCCAGCGGATATCCAGATAATCAAAGAACTCCTCTAAAGCAACACTATGCCCCATACCCTCCAAAGCTTCCTTAACAGCCTTAGCTGGCACATAGTGACCTTTACCACCATCAACATAAACACAAACAGCTCTCATTACAACTCCAAGTCTAAACTAACATGTAATCAAGTATCTCTACCCATTATAGTACAAAAACCAAAGATGTTTGTATTTGAAAAAAGCAAATATCTAACTTCCTAACAAACAGCACCTAAAGAACTCTTGCCAAGTTGTTCTTTCAAATATAGACTATTGTTCACGAAATATTGCAATTAGGTATTATATGAACAAACAAGAGGACGACATTTTAAATACACTTTTGCTGACAAAATATACAAACCAGAGAAAACTTTCTGAATTATCAGGTTACTCATTGGGTGCAGTGAATCATTCATTAAAGGAGCTAATCAAATCAGAGTATATAGATAGTGACATGATTCCTACAGAGAAAGCTATCAGAGAATCAAGGAAAAAGAGGCCAAAGAAAGCTATCATATTAGCTGCAGGTTTCGGAATGCGCATGGTTCCTATCAATACAGAAATGCCAAAAGGCCTCATTGAAGTCCATGGAGAACCTCTGATAGAACGCCTCATCAAGCAACTCAATGAAGTCGGAATCAGAGAAATATATGTTGTTGTGGGTTTCATGAAAGAAAGATATGAATACCTTATTGATGAATATGGCGTAGAGCTTGTAGTAAACAAGGACTATGCAACAAAGAACAATATTCATTCACTCAAAAGAGTCAGAGACAAACTCGAAAACGCATATATCATTCCATGCGATATTTGGTGCAAAGACAATCCGTTCCGAAGCAGTGAGCTATACTCTTGGTACATGGTCAATGACTCATTGACTAGTGATAGTCCTGTAAGAGTCAACCGCAAAATGGAGCTGGTCAGAGTATCAGATGATTCTTTTGGAAACGCTATGATTGGCATTTGCTATCTGACAAAAGAAGATGCGTCTGAAGTATCAATGAGGATAGAAGAGCTTTGCAAGGATCCTCATAATGATGGAGCATTCTGGGAAGAAGCTCTATATGGCCAGAACAGAATAATCATCAAAGCACGTGTTGTCAAATCTTCCGATATCGTTGAAATAAATACTTACGAGCAACTGCGCGAATTGGACAGCGAATCAAATCAGCTTAAAACAGATGCTATCCAGGTCATATGCAAAGCCATCAATGCCAACGCAGAGGAAATAGTAAACATCTCAGTACTGAAGAAAGGCATGACAAATCGCTCATTTCTATTTGAATGCAGAAATAAGAAATACATAATGCGCATTCCTGGAGAAGGCACTGATAAGCTTATAAACAGAGCTCAGGAAGCATCTGTTTACAATGCAATCGCAAATAAAAACATATGCGACAACATCTCATATATCAATCCAGCAAACGGATACAAGATTACTGAATTCTTAGATGGCGCCAGAGTATGCGATGCTCTTAACCATGAGGATGTCAGCAAATGCATGAAGTTTCTACGGTCATTTCATAGCCTAAAACTTAAAACTGATCACGAATTCGATATCTATAAGCAGATTGAGTTCTATGAATCGCTTTGGAATGGAATGAATTCGATTTATAAAGACTATAAGCAAACAAAAGCCAACATCCTCTCTCTGAAACCATATATAGAAGCACATGCAAAGGAGAAAGTGCTTACGCATATGGATGCAGTTCCCGATAACTTTCTGCTTACAGAAAAAGATGGGAACGAAGAAATACGATTAATCGACTGGGAATATGCAGGAATGCAAGACCCACATGTCGATATAGCGATGTTCTGCATTTATTCACTCTATGATAGAAAACAGGTTGATTTTCTGATCTCTGATTATTTCACTGAGGGATGCGATGATGCAACGAGAATCAAAATTTACTGCTACATTGCTGCATGCGGTTTGCTCTGGAGCAACTGGTGTGAATACAAAAGAAACCTAGGAGTGGAATTCGGAGAATACTCCTTAAGGCAATATCGCTATGCAAAAGATTACTACAAGATAGTGCAGAAAGAACTGAATAATGAGGTAAAAGCAGATGCCTAAAGCAGAAAGAGCCATCATCATGGCAGCAGGACTAGGAAAGCGCATGTTTCCTGTAACAAAGACAACTCCAAAACCACTTGTAAGGGTCAATGGAGTCAGAATGATTGATACTGCAATCAAAGGCCTTCATGAGAATGGCATATATGAGATCTATATTGTAGTTGGTTACCTGAAAGATCAGTTTCAGGAGCTTACGCATGACTATCCAGGAATTGAATTGATTGAGAACCCATACTATGACACATGCAACAATATCTCTTCTCTTTACGTAGCAAGAGAGCATATTGAGAACGCTATAATACTTGATGGAGATCAGATTATTTACAACACATCCATTCTGTCTCCAGAGTTTGATAAATCTGGATACAACTGTGTCTGGCAAGAGGGTGAAACAGATGAATGGTTGCTGACAGTACAGAATGGAATCGTTTCATCATGCAGCCGCACTGGCGGAAAACATGGCTGGCAGCTATATAGCGTATCACGCTGGAGCGCAGAAGATGGCAGAAAGCTCAAACACCATCTGGAAATCGAGTTTGAGAAAAAACACAACAGACAGATATATTGGGACGATGTTGCGCTCTTCTGCTACCCGAGTGAATATGAATTAGGCATTCATCCAATGAAAAAGAATGACATAATCGAAATTGACAATCTAAGTGAGCTGATTGCTTTGGACCCAAGCTATGGACAAGTAAAGGATGAAAGCAAATGAAACAAAGAAAAGCACAAGAAATTGACTGGATGATAACATTATTGCCATTGGCAATCATAATAATGCTATGCACCCTATTCTTCTTTAAGCCAGAAGAGTCCAATACCATACTCAGCCAGATACGCTTCTTCTTCGGCGATACACTAGGAATATATTATCTGGTTATTGGCTTAGGAATCTTCATTCTTTCAATTTATATTGCATGTTCCAAATATGGGAGAATTGTTCTAGGAGAACCAGATGAGAAGCCAAAGTATTCATTCTTTGCCTGGGGCTCTATGATGTTCACATGTGGTCTTGCCGCAGACATTCTGTTTTACTCTTTCTCTGAATGGGTTCTATATGCTACAGATCCGCATATAGCAGAACAGGGAACCATCCAGGATTGGGCTGGAGTATATCCACTATTCCACTGGAGCTTCATTCCATGGGGATTCTACCTTGTACTGGCAGTTGCATTTGGCTTTATGCTGCACGTCAGAAAACGCAATCGCCAAAAATACTCTGAAGCTTGCAGAGCAGTACTTGGAAAGCATACAGATGGATGGATTGGCCGAATCATTGATTTATTGGCAGTCTTTGCACTCCTTGCGGGAACAGCAACAACATTCAGCGTAGCAACTCCTTTGATGGCAGCTATCATTGATGAACTCTTTGATATTGCAATAAGCCGAACAGCTATCAACATCATCATTCTATTGATTACATGTGTTGTTTATACCTACTCACTCCTCCATGGCTTCAAAGGAATCAGCAAACTCGCAAATATATGCATTTATATGTTCTTTGGACTAATAGCATTTGTATTGTTATTTGGACATGAGACTAGATACATCATTGAAACAGGATTCTCCTCTTTTGGCCGCATGGTACAGAACTTCATTGATTTATCCACATTCTCTGATCCGCTTCGCACATCAAGCTTCCCTCAGAACTGGACAATCTATTACTGGGCATATTGGATGGTATGGTGTGTTGCAGCTCCTTTCTTTATTGGCAACATATCAAGAGGAAGAACAGTTCGACAGACTATTCTAGGTGGCTATATATTCGGAGTAGGTTCCACTCTAGCTAGCTTTATTGTATTAGGAAACTATTCTATGGGGATGCAACTAACAGAGAAAGCAGATTTCATATCAGAATACATAGCCACTGGAGATCTGTATCAAATGATAATCAGCATTATCAATACAATGCCATTTGCTCCAGTCATTATGATTGTAGTACTTCTCACAATGATAGCATTCTATGCAACATCATTTGACTCAATTGCACTTACAGCATCATGCTATAGCTATCATTCATTAAAAGAGAATGAGCAGCCAAACAAACTGATTCAGCTGATGTGGTGCATACTGCTTATACTGCTCCCTATTGCACTGCTATTTGCAGAAAGCTCAATGCACAATCTACAATCAGTCAGCATTGTTGCTGCTTTCCCAATTGGCATAGTAATTGTTATAATAGCAATAAGCTTCTTAAAGGATGCAAAAGCATATTCAGAATCTCGCAACGGATGTTAAATAATAAGATAGTATAAGGTACAGTTAATTATTGAAAAAAATGAAATCAAACAAACATATGAATTTATACGGAGTTGACACTCGTATTCAAGATATCGTTTTAAATCTTTTACTTGAGTTTCATGCTTTTTGCGATGTTCATAATCTTTCCTATTATATGCATGGTGGAACAATACTAGGAGCTATAAGACATAAAGGTTTTATTCCATGGGATGATGATATCGATGTTTGTATGCCTAGAAATGACTATGAGAAGCTTTTAACTCTTTCTAAAGAATTTAAGAGTGAGTATCGTTTAGCTTCTTATAAGACTATTTCAGATGGATCATATCCCTATCAATGGGCAAAGCTGGAAGATACAAGAACGCATATTATTGAAACTTGTTTTCCTAATGGAAGGAAAGATGCGGGAATATTTATAGATATATTTCCTTTAGATAAATTCCCAAACACTTATAAAAAAAGAAAACATTGGGTTAACAAAAGTATAAAGTGGAAAATATACTTACTAAGCTATTACCACTATTATGATCAGCGTAAGACTATAAGACCATTTTGGTCGGTTGTTAGATTCTTTCTCAAACTAAACAACAAAGGAAATTCTTTACATCAGAAAGCAGATAAGGCAATGATCAAAGATTTTGAATCCGACTATTCTGGAGATATTTTTGGTTGGGATATGCAAGGAGTAATGCCTACGAAATGGTATGGCACACCAAAACTATATGAATTTGAGGGATATAAATTCTTTGGACCTAAATATGCACATGAATATTTAACTAATGGATATGGTGATTATAATAAACTTCCGCCAAAAGAATGCAGAAAACCTGCTCATGGATATGATTTTGAAATACTTACTCCAATGTATTTAGAGCACCTACAAAAGACTATAGACTAATTCTTTTTATGTTTTTTTCTCAATGCGATAATCAAGGTATCTATGATTGCTTTAGCGTCAGAATTCTTATGATAGACCAAAAAGTAAATTACACCACAGACTATAGATGAAATAATAAAATTTAAACCTATTTGCAATACATATGAAATGTTAACAGAGAAATCATTTACGACTAAGTTGCCAAAGCTTGGAAGAACAATATAGTGGCACATTGCATACGAAATAACACTAACAATTCCAAATAAGATAAATCTGCCTAGTTGCAACCAATAATACCAAAAAGCAGATCGCTTTAAACCATAATGGAATATAACCCTGGGTTCCACAACAAGATTAATTGCAAGATTTGTAATTATTGTTCCAAGAATAATTCCATTGAAGCCCATAAACTTTCCGAGAACAATTGAAACAATAAGATTAGTTAAACCTTCTACAATAGGTCTTTTTCTATCGTACCAATATAGTCCAAGGGATGATTTATATGATATTAACATTTCACGAAGACTTGTCAGATAAAAATTAACAGCTAAAAGAATAAGAGAACTTAAAGGTATAATTTTATCGCTGCCAAAAAAAGCTTTAACAATCGGAGTTGAAGTATTTATGAAGATAATAGACAAGAAAGAGAAAATAAAAAAAGACCCCAAATCCAACTTCTGGAAACTGTTTGAAATTTTTCTATTGCTTTCTGTTACCCCAATATTACCAATTGATGCAGTTGCAGCCTCTGGAATAATAACAATCAATGTTCTCATCCCACTTAAAAGCATTTGATAATTAGAATATAAACCAAGAAACGCTGTGCTTACCATTGCAGAAATCAAAACTGAATCGGTAGTACTGACAAGCATTGAGCCTATCCTTGTAGAAATCAATCCTTTAACATTTTTTACTATCTTATCTTTTATTACAGGTTCTAGCTTTTCAGTACCACGCACAGAAATCTCTGGAAATGTCTTCCGTGATTGTATATACAGAAATATATCTTTAATGACGTTAGCAGCTAAAATAGCCAGTGCATACAATAAAAAGCTTCTTGTTGCCACGATTATTACGGATTGAACAATATATAAAATTGTCCAAGTAAGATAAGAAGCAATTGTTATAACATACTGATCCTGATTTGCTGAGAATAAAACATTTCTATAATTCAATAAATAATTAATACCAGATGAAAACAAGTATATTAGGTAGTAGACATATACTTGTTGCATCGGAATGTCGACGTGAATCAAGTATTTAATAAAAGGTAATAAAACAAGCCCTGCGCCAATAATAATAGAGCCAACGGCTGAATATGCCTGCTTCAAGAATTTTAGAATTGTTGATATCTGAGCATTATCACGATGCTCAACAGGCGCATATAGTGCATATGAAATCGAAGTGTAAAGGCCAAGTTCTGTTGCGGAAAGAATGGTCATTACATTATTAAAGAAACTCGAAAGCCCCAGATAATCAGTTAAGAAAAACTGATTGAATACTGTCCTTTCAACAAAACTAAAAATGCCCATCAAAATAGAAAAGACTAAGGCTGCTGTTGTATTTCTAGTTGTATGATCTATTCTTTCTAAATCTTTTTTAGATATGCCCATCTATAATATCACTTTCTCTTACCATCAATGTAATAATTAATTTGCCAAAATGACCATAACAACCACATAAATGGATAAAAATTCACAAAATGATAGCATGGAGCAGCTATCCATTTCAAATGATGCTTCTTAGCCATTGCTCTAAGATTGTGTATGAATGCTTTGGAAATTCTGCCACCAGATTTATGTAAAAGGGAAAAAGGGGCTGCATAGACATCTATTCCTTTTTCTTTTGCAGTATAGGAAGCATCAACTCCATACATATGCCAATTATCGCATAGTACTTCATCAAATCCGCCAATTGCATTGTACGCATCACGTGTCATACATATAAAACATTCATCTAGCGTTTCTACCTTCACTGGTCGATCTATACGAATATTATTAGAGTTTGCAAATAACATTGGATCATGATTCGAAGTCCAAACATTGCTTATCATCTTTGCTGTAAATTTTTTTACACCCGAAGAACCAAAGAAAGAAAGTCCTTCCTTAAAACACTTTTTTACAACAGTTAAGACATCATCTGATTCCATCAATATATCTTGATGAGAAAAAATAAGCCAATCAGATGAAGCACGCCTTGCTCCTTCATTTAAGGCTTTTGCCGCAGATGAAAACTCCTTGTTTTGATTATCTAGAACAATAAGCTCATATTTTTCTGTCTGATTTTTCAGTCCATTAAGAAGAAAATCATTTAGACATCCTGGATTATTAGATACACAAATAACGCTGATAAAATCTGTCATTTTGCTAGCATCTTTAACAAGAATTTTGGAAGAGGACTTGCAATAACTAGATTATCCCAGTTTTCTTCCATAATCTGTTTTGTATAAACGCCATGAATTCTAAGCTGCAAAAGCTTCCAAAAACCTAATATACCAGTATGTTTTGAATGAGATCGAATTATCTTGTTTACACGTTCTTCACTTAAGTCCTTACAATAGGCTCTTACTAAAGTGGCCCAATCTGTAGCAAATATTGGAACCGTCTTTGCTGCCCAATAGCTTTTTGTACCAGCACGATTGGCAACCATTGTTCGACGTTGAATCCATATTCCATCTCTGTGTCCTTCATTATAGGCATTCATAATTATCCCAAGCTGTGCAAAATTGGCACAGTCTTTAAGATTTAATCCTTCTATGCCATCCTTTATTGCTTCTTTACTATAAACAGTTGCACTAGTAAGCGTAATATGCCAAAGATTCTTCTCTATGAAGGCATCAAAATCTGGAATATTTCCTGTAAATCCCAAATGTAATCTTGGTATTTGTCTATTTAGAAATACAAAAGAAGGCCCCGACTGAATTCTTTCATAAATCTCAGTAACTGTTCCTTCTAGGGCTATTGCGCTATCACCTAGGTACCAAACATAATCACTGTTTGGTAGCTGTATTGTTTGTAAGCAATTGCAATCATGACCTTTTGGAGGTGTGTTGCGTTTATAATCTATTAGAGGATACTCTTCTTTTAACTTAGCAATCATATGCTCTGTTTCGTCATTTGTTGAATCATCTCTAATAAATAAAGGAATATTATATTTTCTAAGTTCAGGAAGCATTCCTCTAATATTCTGTTCTAAAGCCAAAGGACGATTACGTGTAGGCGTAGCAATGCTGAGTGTTTTCATTTATTTAACCCTTATCTTCATATACCCTAGTCATGTTCAAATCAATATCAGACACTAACAAGTGTATCATATATAAATTCTTTGTATTATTTCTAAAGCTAAAACTGTTAATGAATACCCTTTATAGAATTAACACCATATATTGAAGCCTGCTGTCTATTAAACCAATGATATGGATTATCAGATAAATATTGACTTGAAGCAGCTACCACAGAATGACTATTAAAAAAAGATGCTTTAGGAGACTCTACTACAATATCCATTTCGCCATTCTCCTTTTGCATAACAATAGCATTCTCCATTTCTTTAATTCCTTTCTTTATTCTTATGTCTCCATATAAAGAAATACCAGAGAATAATATAAAAAGTATCAATAAAACATTAAAAATACTCTTTGAGAGATTTTCTAAATCTTCTTGATAAAAATCAAAATAAGACATAACAAAGCACATAAAATACAAAGTGACTATGGTTACTGCTCTTGGCGGATACTCAGGAGATAGTACCATAGAATTCTGACCAACAAAAAATGCAGCTAAAAGCAATACAGCATTACTTTCTTTAAAGAAACTCTTTGTTGGACGCTTTTTTATAAACATGATAATAGTGATTATTATTAATGGAATATTAGTGTATAGGAAAACTGCTAGATAAATAAAAAATCTACAAAATACAGTTACAAAGAAATTAATCTGTTCATATCCATGTAAAGAAACTCCATCTAATCTAACATAATTTCCAGGAGCCAAGATCATCAACAAAAAACCTGTTAGGGTTCCAATAGTACCAAAGTATGACTCTATAGATATTATTTCTTTCTTGACAAAGTGACACCATAAGATTGCGCAAATTGAAAAGAAGACTAATGAGGCTCCTGTATTTTCATTTGACCATCCAGCTAAGATACCTAATATAAAGAAACCTAAACATCTGAAAGATTTAATCCATCTTACTTCTGTCTTACTCATATAAAGAAAGAAGTATACATAAGAAATAGCAAAAACTGTCGTCCAAAGATAATTACAACTACCAATAAGCCATAAAAAAACACTTCCCCACTCTGCAAAAGCAATCCAGCTCAAAAAGAAGATAAAAACATAATCAATAGCTCTAGGGAGATGCTTACGAAAAGATAATTTGCCTATAAGATATATAAGCAACATATACATTAATGAATTACATATATTGAAATACATCTTGGATGGCAACGCTAAAAAAATCTGAGCTATAAAATGTGCAACCGATCGACCACCCCATGTTTTCCAATGGTTATACTGAGAAGTAATAACATCTGTTAAAGATTTTACCTCTCTATTTTCTCCCCAAACATTGCGATATGAAAAATCATCATAGGCAAGAGGGGTTATAATATTAAAAACTAAAACAAATAAAAACGCTAAGAAAAAGAATAAACGTATCTTCTTAGACTCACTTTGATTCTTTAATAACATAGATAGGTCTTCTTTTTACCTCAATATACATTTTTGACAAATATAAACCCAATATACCAACACATGTAAGCATTACTCCACTAAAGAAAAGAATAACGCACATCAGCGAAGGATATCCCTTAACAACTTCTCCAAAAGCTAGAGTTTTTACTAGTACAACTATTAGATAAATAAAAGCAGCAAGGCAAGTTATTATTCCTACAAACGAAGAAATATAAAGCGGCGTAGTTGAAAATGATGCAATGCCATCTATTGAGTATTTGAATAACTTCCAAAAAGACCATTTTGTCTCACCTGCTTTTCTGTTTATATTTTCATACTCAAGCCATTTTGTTTTAAATCCTACCCAGGAGAATAATCCTTTTGAAAATCTATTAACTTCTGGCATAGCTATCAAAGCTTCAACCATTTTTCTTGGCATCATTCTGAAATCTCTTGCACCATCAACAATTTCGGTAGATGAAATCTTGTTAATTATCCTATAAAACATTCTCGCAAAAAAACTGCGAATAATAGGCTCACCTTTTCGTGTAACTCGACGTGTAGCAACGGTATCATATTCATTAGATAGACAAATATCCAACATATTAGGAAGAAGAGAAGGAGGATCTTGTAAATCAACATCCATGGTAACAATATAATCTGCAGATGGGTTCAAAGCCAAAGCATTCTCTAGACCTGCGTAAAGCGCAGACTCTTTTCCAAAATTTCGAGAAAACGAAACATAATGAACTCTGTTATCAATATTTGAAAGACGTCTTAGATGATATAACGTTTTATCACGTGATCCATCATCAATAAACACAAATGAGAGATTGATAGATTCATTAAAGGATAGCTTATTAAATTCAGCCAAAAACAAACCTAGTTCATTATTTTCTTGAGGTTCAAGCATTTCCTCTTCATTAAAACACGGAACAACAATAGCAAGGTTCTTTGTAATTTCACTATTCTGATTCAGCATCATCCTTCTTCCTAAAAATCATAAATTTACTAACGATATAATTTAATATGATGACTATACCATTAACAATAACCTTCATAAGAATATCATTAAGATTGAGCACATCTACAGATAAAAACATTAGGAAAGTGTCCAACACACCAGTTCCAATACGACCAGCATAAAAATAACACGCTTCTTTTAATATTTGTTTGAGGCTATTCTTCTGAGAATTAAAAACAAATTTTCTATTTGTTACGTATGCAAAGAAAACAGATACAAACCATGCAATGATATTTGAAATAACAACAGTACAATTAACCACTCTAGTACAAAGTACAAAAGTTAAAATATTAACAACTGTCGTTAATACTCCAAATACTAAGTACATGAATAGCTCCTTAATATTATTTTTATTCAATTCCATGCCAATGCCCCATGTTTTTTATCTTTCTGTGATAAATTCAATGGAGTTCCATCTTCTAGCATATAGCCATCGTCTTTCTTTACCACGTCTGGCCATTCAATTCCTATCGATGGATCATTCCATGCTATGCCACCCTCATCCTCTGGATGATAGAAGTCTGTGCATTTATAGCAGAACTCAGCAACATCTGAGAGCACTATGAAGCCATGTGCGAAGCCTGGTGAGATGTAGAACTGCTTCTTGTTCTCGGCTGAGAGCTCAACTCCGAACCATCTGCCATATGTCTCGCTTCCTTTCCTTATGTCGACAGCGACATCAAAGACTGCTCCTCTTATCACTCTGACGAGCTTCCCCTGTGGATGCTCCTTCTGGTAATGAAGCCCTCTCAGGACTCCCTTGGTAGACAGTGACTGATTGTCCTGCACGAACACTGCATCTATTCCTGCTTCCTTCATGTCACTGTAGTTGTATGTCTCCATGAAGTAGCCTCTCTCATCCCCATGGACTGTCGGCTCTATCACATAGAGTCCCTTTATATGCTGTTCTGTTACCTTTATCTGTCCCATCTCTCAATCTCCTTCAGATATCGCCTCAGAGCATCCTTCCATGGAGGAAGCAGCGTGAAGCCATTCTCAGCAAGCTTTGACTTATCAAGCCTGCTGTTGTATGGGCGCGCTGCCTTTGATGC
>CAKQJZ010000009.1 GCA_934247875.1 uncultured Spirochaetales bacterium | reverse complement strand
CCAAAAAACTTACCTTTCCTAGAGCCATTATTTAGTGTCTTATGTTACGCTCAATGCCTTAAGTTAACAGCATTGGGGAGACGTCTTTGGCTTATTTTTTTTCACTCGGGCTCTTCAGTTGCAATTAATCACTAAAGAGAAGATACTGTAACCGTTTTAAAGGAAGGTAAAGATGAAAAAGAAATCTCCTATTACAACAATCGTCGCTATCGGTATTGGTGCTGCTCTATTCTTCGTTCTTGGAAGATTTGTAGCTATCCCAAGTCCAGTTCCAAACACAAACATCTCAACACAGTATGGTCTATTGGCATTCATGTCAGTTATCTTTGGACCAATTGCTGGTGCGCTTATTGCATTTGTAGGCCATGCGCTTATCGACATGTCATATGGCTGGGGAATCTGGTGGAGCTGGGTAATCGCATCTGGCGTTGATGGCCTTATCATGGGGCTATTGATGAAGTCAATCAATATCGAAGAGAAGTTCGAAGGAAAAGAGATTGCTAAGTTCAATATCGCACAGGTAATCGCTAATGCTATTGCATGGTTCTTAGTTGCACCTGTTTTCGATATCATCATCTATGCTGAGCCAGCTAACAAAGTATTCCTGCAGGGTTTAGTTGGAGGTATTTCAAATATCGTAACAACAGCTATCATCGGTACTCTTCTCGCTCTTGCTTATTCAAAAGCAAAGCCAAAGACAGGCAGTCTCAAGAAAGAGAACTAATCTTAATCATATAGACAGAAGGCTTCCGTTATCTGGAAGCTTTTTGTCGTTATTGTGAGTGCAACGTGTCTAATCCTTTAATAGAATTCAAGAATTTCACATTCCAATACCGAGTACAGGCAGAGCCAACTCTTTTTGATATCAACCTGAAGATCAATAAAGGGGAGAAGGTTCTGATTTGTGGTCCTTCTGGATGTGGAAAATCAACGCTATCCAATTGTTTGAATGGCCTTATACCAGCCTCTTATGATGGCACATCATCAGGAGAGCTTTTGATAGGCGGAGTTTCATACAAAGAATTGGATATCTTCAAGCTTTCAAAGGTTACTGGTACAGTTCTCCAAGACTCAGATGGCCAGTTCATTGGGCTTACTGTAGGAGAAGATATCTCATTTGCACTTGAGAATGACAATGTTGCTCAGAAAGAACTCAAAGAGCGAGTCCTTGCAGCTGCAAAGCGTGTTGGCATGGATGCGTTTCTAGACCATGCGCCTTATGAGCTATCTGGAGGACAGAAGCAGAGAGTATCGCTTGCTGGAGTAATGGTTGATAACGTTGAGCTTTTCTTATTTGATGAGCCACTTGCTAACCTTGATCCAGCAACAGGAAAGAGCACTATAGAGCTTATTGATGAGATTCATAAGACATCTGATGCAGCTATAGTCATAATCGAGCATCGTCTTGAAGATGTGCTCTATCGTGATATAGACAGAGTCATGCTTATGAAAGATGGCAGGATAATTTCCGATACGACTCCTGATAAGCTCCTGTCTTCTACGCTTTTGAAAGATACTGGAATCAGAGAGCCTCTATATGTAACTGCTCTCAAATATGCTGGCGTTGATGTAAGGGAAGATAAACACCCAGGACGCATAGATACTCTAACACTAACTGATGAAGACAAAGCTAAAGTATGTGCTTGGTTTCATGATGTGAAGCTAGAAGAAAGAGAAGACGATAGAGACACGATTCTGGAAGCAAAGAATATATCATTCTCATACGCTAATGGACACAGCGCACTTGAGAATATCGATTTCTCGCTTAAGCGTGGTGAGATGGTAAGCATCGTAGGTAAGAATGGTGCAGGAAAGAGCACATTCTCAAAGATTCTCTGTGGCTTTGAAAAAGAGGATAAAGGAACGCTTATTTTTGAAGGTGAGAACCTTGATGATCTATCTATCAAAGAAAGAGCTGCACATATTGGCTATGTGATGCAGAATCCAAACCAGATGATCACTAAGCCTCTTATCAGAGAAGAGGTCTCTTTAGGCTTAGTGCTTGAAGGAAAGAAGAGCGAAGAAGAGATAGAAAGCATAGTCGATGATACTTTGAGAATATGTGGGCTCTGGCCATTCAGAACGTGGCCTATAAGCGCACTCTCATTTGGTCAGAAAAAGCGTGTGACTATCGCTTCTATTCTTTCAATGCATCCAGATGTGCTTATTCTCGATGAGCCTACAGCGGGGCAGGATTTCAGACACTATACAGACATAATGGAGTTCTTGAAGAGCCTCAATAAAGAGGGTGTTACGATAATCCTGATTACTCATGATATGCACCTGATGCTTGAGTATTCAGAGCGTGCAGTAGTGTTCACAGAGGGCAAGAAGCTTGCTGATACAACACCAGAAGCAATATTATCTGATAGCATCTTAACAGAGAAAGCAAGCCTCAAAAAGACATCGCTTTCAGAGCTTGCTAAAGAGTGCAATCTTCCAGAGAGTGGCTTTATAAGACGCTTTATAGAGTATGATAGGAGCATGAGAGGATGAATAATCTATTCAATTATATTGCACGGGATTCTATAGTGCATCGCCTCTCAGGTGCTACTAAGCTTACAGCTTTGATTCTCTGGTCATTTGCTGCTATGACGACATTCGATACGAGGTTCTTAGCACTCCTAGTTGTATTTGCTTTAGTTGGCTTTGCTTTATCGCGGATAAGATTCAAAGAAGTCAAAGTACTATTCTGGTTTACTTTTGTCTTCATGATTCTCAACAACATCCTTATTTTCCTATTCTCTCCAGAGCATGGCGTATCTATTTATGGAACAAGAACTGTAATCTGGAATGGGATAGGAAGGTGGACTCTGACCAAAGAGCAGCTTTTCTATCAGCTGAATGTTGTGCTTAAGTATCTTGCGACAATACCTGTTGTAATACTTTTTGTCTCAACTACAGAACCAAGTGAGTTTGCTTCTTCTTTGAACAAGATCGGCATCAGCTATAAAGTTGCATATTCAGTATCACTCGCGCTTCGTTATATCCCAGATATCCAGAGAGAGTACCACGAGATTTCACAAAGCCAGCAAGCTAGAGGGCTTGAGATGGCAAGCAAGAAGCAGAGCCTTATAAAGAGGCTTAAGAATGCATCTACAATGCTATTCCCGCTTATCATCTCATCGATGGATAGAATCGAAGTCATTGCTAATGCAATGGAACTCAGAGGCTTTGGAAAAGGAAAGAAGAGATCGTGGTACAATGCAAAGCCATTTGGAGCTTCTGATTATATGACAATAGCATTCTCTATATTGCTTCTCCTCATCTCTCTTGCTCTCTCTTTTGTCAATAAAGGCAGATACTACAATCCATTCATCTAATGCATTTTGCACTATTCTTATAGTTTTCATTTTGAGAGGCAATAATACTCTCTGAACTCAAAAATAAGCTAAAAAATAAATAAAAGTTGCGTCGAGGGCGACTCTATACGATAATTATAGTTGGCTTAATTTATGGACAGCATTGAAAAACGGCATGAAATGGAGTACTCAGTTGCTCCCGATATTATTGTAGAGGTTCCGCAACCAGTAACTCTTTTAGGCGCTTTTTCGGATTATATAAAAGGGTACTCGCTGATGTGCACTATTGGCGATGGTATTTCTATTGCATGCTCAATGCGCACAGATAACTCTGTAAAAGTCTTCAATTCAATCAAGCAGGATAAGAAGAAATTCGTTGTAAACAATATCAAATACAGAAAAGAAGATAAGTGGGCTAATGCAGTCAAAGCGATAATCAGCTCATTCCAGGCTGAAGGCTATAAGATCACAGGCTTGAGTTTTACCTTGTCTGGTGCTCCTACAGAGGGCGATGAGTACAATGCGATGATTTTCGTTGGCGTTGCTAAGATTCTCAACAGCCTCTTCATGCTCAACTTGAAAGACAGCGAGCTTTTAAAGCTTTCTATCCGCGCTAATAACTTCTCTGAAGAGTATAAAGCCAAAGAACGAGACCTTATAACTATCTTTGAAAGCAAAGAGAATACTATGCTGTTCTTTGACTTGGCACTCAATAAGCATATACAGTTCTCAGTCAGCTCAGAGCAGCTTTCAGGGCATATACTGGATCCTGCAATGCCTTTCTCAGTGCTCGATCCGCTCCTTGATGAGTTTAAAGAAGTGCTTGTCCCTGTAGTTGCATCTCTATCTGTCTCTTTCCCCGGTGAAGATATCAAGAGCATCTCTGAAAAGGAACTCAGATTGTATTTCAATAAGCTTTTAGAGCTTGATAGACATTGCATTGAATATATTATCGAAGAGAGCAATTTGGCAAAGAAAGGTTATGAGATGCTCTCTTCTGGTGATTATCAGAACTTTGGAAAGCTATTATTCCAGCAGCAGCGTATATTGCAGAATAAAGCTGAGCTTACAAGCCCTGAGACAGATTGGCTTACAAAGAGAGCACAGGAGATTCCTGCTGTCATCGGCATCGCTCAGATCTCTCTTGGCAGACCTGGCTTAATGCTTCTGCTAATTGCATCAAATGATGAGGTATCTTATACTGAACGCCTAGAGGAGTATGATAGGATTTTTGGTTTCCATCCAACAATCAGCTCCTTCATTCCTTCTGGTTCTGTAAAGGTACTTGCTGATGAATATTCTATTAGTAAATGATGATGGCTATAAAGCTCAAGGCATAAATACGCTCGATGAAGTGCTCACAGAGCATGGACACAATATCTACGTTGTTGCACCAGCAACAGAACAAAGCGGCAAATCCAATTCAATGACTGTCGGTGGCTCTGTTATTGCACGAGAGTATAAGAAGAACAGATATTATCTTACAGGCTCTCCTGCAGATTGCATCATATTCCCATTCAGAAGCGGCCTTGTAAACAATATCGACTTAGTCGTTTCAGGAATCAATCATGGCTACAATGTCAGTACAGATATAATCTACTCAGGCACATGCGGAGCTGCACGCCAGGCAACTATGTATGGCTTGAAAGCTATAGCTATAAGCACAGATAGAGAGAAGGGTGAGAGTGAATTCAACTTCAGAGGCGCTGCTGAGTTCCTTGCTGAGAACTTAGAGCTTTTTGCATCTAAGATCAAAGGTGAGACATTCCTTAATATCAACACGCCAGCATGCTTCTGTGGCTATGAGCTTGCAGATTTAGGTGCAATTGACTATAGAGATGAAGTCTCTCTTAAAAGAGAAGATAATGGCGATATAAAGCTGGAGTTTGCAGCGCTAACAGCATCATACAGAACATTCAAACGCAAGCATAGAGCTGACTTTGAAGTAACCAGAGATAAAAAAGCTGCACTCTCATTCATCGATATACACCAGCATATCTCATATCCTCATATGGAGAGTTTCAATGGCTGATTGGGAGAGCATCTGCTCTCGCTGTGGCTTATGCTGCCATGAGAAGGTTGTAACAAAGTCTTTTCTCTTAATCGACCCAACGCGTCCATGTGAGTACTATGATGAAGAGAAGCATATCTGCACTATCTATGAGAGTCGCTTTGCTATCAATGAAAGATGCAGAAAAGTATCTCCATTCTTTGCTTCCACTACGCACTCATTGCCTCCAGAGTGCGCATACGTAAGCTATATGAAAGCACACTATCTTCGCTTCGCGAAAGACAGGCCTTTCATCTTGTCATCCCTCGAAAATCTAGACTAGATAATAGACTATTCTCATCCTAGCGCTTGACCAGTATATCTAGTTTGGCTAATTTTAGACTTAGAGGTTTTACTATGGATAGCAAACGCTTTGTCTATCTAGACAATAACGCTACTACCGCAATGGCAGATGAAGTAAAAGAGATTCTGAGAGAGAACAGCGATCTCTATGGTAATGCTTCATCTATGCACACTCTTGGACGTGATGCTGAAAAAGGCATTGAATGGGCAAGAAGTGAGGTAGCTAAGCTAATAGATTCGGATCCAGATGAGATTTACTTCCTCTCTGGTGCTTCAGAAGCCAACAACACTGTCTTCAATATCTTCAGAGACAGAATTGATGAAGGCTCTGATAGGAACAGAATAATCATTACAACTGTAGAGCATCCGGCTTCAATTGAGACTGCGAAATATCTTAAGAAGAAGGGCTACAAAGTAGATTTTGCTCCAGTTGATAGCAGAGGCATCTTGAAGCTCGATGAGCTTGAGAAGCTGCTTGGAAGCGATGTAGCTTTAGTTTCTGTAATGACAGGCAACAACGAAAGCGGCGCAATACAGCCAGTTAAAGAGGCTGCAAAGCTTGCTCATAGCGTTGGTGCTTATTTCCATACAGATGCAACTCAGGCTATTGGAAAGATAAAGGTATCTGTTAAGGATATAGATGCAGATTATCTTTCATGCTCAGCTCATAAGTTCTATGGCCCTAAAGGTGTAGGCGTGCTTTATAGAAGGCATACAGCTCCTTTGACTCCATTTGTCCATGGTGGACACCAAGAGAAAGGAATGAGAGCTGGAACTTACAACAACCAGGGCATAATAGGCATGGGCAAGGCTGCAGAGCTTGCACGCTTAAATCTTGAAGAGGAGCATGATAAGCTCTGGCACTTGAGAGAGCTGCTTAGACATGGCATTGAAGAGAAGATTCCAAATGTAGTTGTAAATGGAACAAACGATGAGAATCTATGTCTTCCAGGCACACTCAATGTTTCATTCCCATCTGCAGAAGGTGAGTCTATTCTTCTATATCTTGACTTAGAGGGCATTGAAGTCTCAACAGGCTCTGCTTGTGCATCTGGCTCGCTTGAGCCTAGCTATGTGCTTCTAGCAGCAGGTCTTGACGTAGAGCTGGCTCATGGCTCTATAAGATTCTCATTCGGACGCTATAACACAGAAGAGGATGTAGAGTATGTGCTTGAGAAGCTTCCTCCGATTATCAAAAGAATACGCAGCATGAGCACAAGGAAGGCATAATATGGCTAATTCAAGTTTTATGGCCCAGTGGGTCTATACAGATACAGTTAAGGATCACTTCGTCAATCCTAGAAACCTTTGGCAAGAAGGTGAGGATTTCGAACCAGATGGAGTTGGAGAGGTAGGTTCTCTTGCATGTGGTGACCAGATGAGAGTCGGTATCAAAGTCAAAGATGGCAAAGTCAGCGATATCAGATGGCTGACATATGGCTGTGCATCAGCTATTGCTTCAACATCCATGATGAGTGAGCTTGTAAAAGGCATGAGCTTAAAGGATGCTTATTCAATCACTCCTAATATGATTACAGATGCTCTTGGTGGTCTTCCTGAGCATAAGTTCCATTGCTCTGTTTTGGGTGATAAGGCACTTCGTGCAGCTATCGATGACTACCTTGAGAAGAATCATATGGATAATCCATATAAGAAGAATATGGCAAAGATCATATGCGAGTGCAAAGGTGTCACAGACCAGGCTATTGAGGAGCTCGTGAAGACAGATAAAGTCAAGAATGTCGAAGATCTGAAGCGTCTTACAGGTGCTGGCACAGGCTGTGGCAAGTGCCAGGGTAAGCTCGTTGAGCTTATTGAAGAATATCTTCATATCTACGGAAAGCAGTAATTATGGCAGGTCAGTACAGAGACGCAGTCAAGGATGCACTGTATCCTAAAAGAAAAGGTACTATAACAGTACGCAATAAATATCTTAAAAGTGCTGAGCTCTCTGAATTGGAAGGCGAAGATATAAAGAAGCTGAGAGTCTCACTATCTCTATCTGTGAGACTCTTTGGTGAGCTTCTTGGCGTCAGTTCTAAGACAGTCGAGGCATGGGAAGCTGGGACCAACTGTCCAAATGGGAGTGCCCAGAGATTGCTTTATATGCTGAAAAAGGACCCCGATTTCCTTTTGGATTACGGAATCCTTATCGATAAGACATCTCTTAGATGACTGAGAAAACAGATCCGCCTATGAACTCTCTGAGAATCGAGTCGTTTGGTACGCTCTCAGGAGAGATCGGATATACAAAAGATAGGAATGAGAGCAGACGCTGCGCATTGGTAAATGCCTCGCCGCTCTCTTTTTTTACTGACTTCAATAGCGGTATTGCATATAGCGCAAGCACTCCAAGTTCATATTCAAGTGCGCTGTTTATCATAGCATCTGCATTGTTCTGATATGGGAAGATGTGATTCTTCTCACCTTGCTCTACGCTAGGC
Organism: uncultured Spirochaetales bacterium; assembly: GCA_934247875.1. Classification (GTDB taxonomy): domain Bacteria; phylum Spirochaetota; class Spirochaetia; order Sphaerochaetales; family Sphaerochaetaceae; genus Ornithospirochaeta. The sequence continues at coordinate 34,856 of CAKQJZ010000009.1, read as the reverse complement.
CACATCTTAAGCGTTTCAGTTACGCTTGTGCCTCTCGTTCTTGAGTCTCTAACAATACGTCTGAGTATTCTGTTATCTGTTGTTGATATCCTTGACCTGGAATCGAGATTGAGCTGAGTCAGTGCAGAGATGTAGATCTTATAGATCAAATGCTCATCATAACCTTCAAATAGCTTAGGATTTAATCCATGAATGCCCTCAATGACTACTATTGAGTTTTCTTTCAGCTTAACGCTCTCTTCTCTGAACGTTGTCTCTTTCTTTTTGAAAGAGAAGGATGCAAGATGCACTTCCTCTCCTTTTAAGAGGCTATCAATCTGCTCTTTGAAAAGCTCCAGATTAAGTGCTTCAAGCACTTCATAGTCGCGCTTTCCCTCATCATCAAGCGGAATGAAGCTATCTGTTAAGTAGTAATCATCCAGGCTTATCTTAATTGGATCAAAGCCAAGCGCTTTAAGCTCCATAGAGAGCTTTAGCGAGAATGTAGTCTTGCCAGATGATGAAGGACCTGAGATAGTAACTATCTTCACAGTTCCTCTCTTTTTGATATCATCAGCGATATTCGATATCCTTCTATGCATCATAGCTTCAGATATGACAATCGCTTCCTCTATCTTCCTGTCTCTGAGCGCAATATTCAGCGCACCAAGTGATTCAAGCCCTATATTCTCAGCTATCTTCTTGTTCTCTTTGAAGACAGAGAATAAGAGAGGATTGTCTGTAAAAGGCAGAATGCTCTCTTTATGCCTTGATTGAGGATACCTTAAAAGGAGTCCATCCTGGTACTCTCTCAGTTCCCATACATCGATAGTCTTCACATAAGGAAGCATAGGTTCATAATCAACTGCGAGAACTCCAGAGAGCGAGAAGAAGCTATAAGATGAGAACCCTTCAGTCTCTAAAAGCTTCTCAGTCTCAGTAAGCTTATTGCGCTTCACATGCTCTTCAGCTTCTTCATCACTCAGCGTAACAAGCTGTATCTCTTCATCTTTCGCTATTGCTTCTCTCATTTTGGCCTCAAGTGCCGCTGCATCTGCTTTGAAGTGGTCTCTGTATGAGAAGTAAAAACCATCTCCGAGGCTATGTCCGATGACAAGCGTCTTGTCGTTATATAGCTTTTGAGACGCATAGAGAAGAAGCATGCATAAGCTCTTTCTGTACACACGCTTTCCAAAAGGTGAGAAGAGTCTGATAGGAGAGATCTCTGATCCATCCTTTATCTCTTGCTGCAAAGGTGTCAGCACTCCATTTACAGTAGCTGCGACAATAGGATTCTCACTGTAAGGAAGCCTTGCCTCTTTCTGAAATAGCTCTAACAGAGTAGAGCTCTTTGTCTCTGATGTTTTTCCATCTAAGATAATGTGCTTTACTGCCATAGAATAAATATAATGTCAACTTTGGAAAAACAGAAGAAAATATATAATCTAGTCTATTAGAGTTATTTCCGATATAATCCACGCTATGAGCATTTTGTCTATAAATCTTGATAGCGGAGCAGTTGGTAAAGAAGAATCCTATAGCTCTAGCTTCTCATTTGCACTTGATTATCTGGCATCTGATAAAAATGCTCTATTCATACTTGCTCCGTTCAATAAAGAAATAGGTACTAAAGAAGTTTCTTTCATATATACATCTCCTATAAGCGGGAAGATCAACATACAGTATTCAAAGATCAATCTTTCAGATATGCTCTCATCTCTTGGTTATGATGGGATGTTGATAACAGGCTCTTCTCGTAAGCTTTCATATATTCTGATTGATAAAGGCTCTGTTGATATCTTTCCAAGCGAAAGCCTCAGAGGCAAGAGCTCAAAGAGATTTGAAGAGATCCTCAAGAAGAACCCTAATGATATTGTCCTTGCAAATGGCAGCGCAGGAGATAATGGCGTTATATTTGCTCAATTGCAGCATCAAGGAAAGAACATCAGATGTGAAGGGCTTGGAAATGTATTCTTCCAGAAGAATCTCAAAGGCCTCATTGTCTCTGCTTTTATAGAGAATGAAGAGGGCGTAAAGCAAAGCAAGACTAAAGAAAAGCTTGAGAAGTCGAAGCTTGTCAGGCGCGTAAAGCGTGAAGGAAGCTGCACGTTCATCTCTGATGGGCTTCGTCTAGGCTGGATTCCTATAAAGAACTATAGCTCACGCTTTGATCCCAGAGCTTATAATCTCGATGGTAAGAGCATAAAAGACCAGTATGGTGTCCATCCAACTACTTGTACCTCTTGTCTATTCTCTTGCGGAAGAGAAGGGGAAGACAATGGTCTTCTTCCATATTGGAAAGATATGGTCTCTCTTGGAACCAATCTCTCAATATTCTCAATCGAGTCTGTTGCTAAGCTATACCGCGCAGCATTGGAAGAGGGCTTGGATACACTGCATTTAGGAGCATTGCTTTCTTATGTGCTAAATGAAAGCGATGACGATATGCGCTGGCTAGGGCTCAAAGAGCGAAATGTCGATGAGATTGTATCATTGATACATAGAATAGGTGCTGTAAAAGAAGCGGGGCTGAGATACAAAGAAGGGCTTAAAGCGTTTCCAGGTGCATACCAAAATGGCTACAATCAGCCACTTCAGTATGATATCAGGGGCTCATTTGGAGAAGCACTGCTTTCTCTTTTAGGAATAAACCTCGATCTTCCTATCTCACTATTCATGCCAAAGCATGAGATGGATGAAAAGACTTCAGTTGTTTTTGCCCTTTATGAGGCAATATATTCACTTGCGCTGATTTCTCTAGGCTACTCACCGCTTGCTGCAGCTGCATACGCTGAGAATATTCCAGAGTTTTCATACCATAGTCCATTTATAGCAAGAATCGTAATGCGTTCTATTTCCTTCTTTGGCTATAAGCCTAAAGAGCTATTTGAGATAGGCCTTCCTCTCTTTGAAGCTATTGCCGGTGAAAAGAATACAATACCTGATCACTTTATATCAGATGGAGAGAGTGCACTCTCATTCAGGACTGTATCTCCTGTAAAGCTCTTAGCGCTTTATAGAGAAGAGAAGCTCAAAGCTGAAATCTGGGCTAAATCGAGAAGCGAGATCAAACGCGCGCATTGACTATCTAGCAATATAGCAGTAGGGCCTTCACTTGACCTTGGGCGGGAAGGGGAGCCTGGATTCAGGATATAGAAGCCTTTCTTCTTTATCATCAATGGAACATGCGTGTGGCCAGATATGAAGATGTCTCCATCTTTTATAGGAAAGTCCTCATATGAATAAACATCGCCATGTGTTATGTAGATCTTGCGTCCAAATAACTCCAGCTCTCTGAAAAGCGGCGGAAAAGGCAAAGTGCCATAGTTATAGAATCTGTCGCAGTTGCCTCTAACTGAAAGCAGGCTTTGATAGAATGGATCATATGGATCAGGACATTGGTCTCCTGCTGAGAGAATCAGATCAACATTGAATTTAGAGATTGCGCTTTTAAGCAATCTGACGCCTTCTTCATTTCCGTGGATATCTGATGTGATGAGTAGTGGTCTTTCCATGTTTTCAGATTATAATCGATATTGTTAATGGAGTAGTGCTCATTCGTTTTTTTTAAGTTATATTTTATGTATTCAGACATTGGAGATGTTATGGAAGAGAAGTATTTGGTATTGGACGATGGCAAGAAGCTGTTTTATCGCGTATGGCGTGTAGAAGGATGTGTAGCGACTATACATATCAACCATGGAATGGCAGAGCACAGCTTAAGATACGATGAGTTTGCTGCTAGGATGAATAAAGAGGGCTTTACTGTGTATGCTCAGGACCACAGAGGGCATGGTAAGAGCGCTGATGGGCTCTATGGCTACTTCTCAGAGCGCGATGGCTGGTCGAGGATTGCAAATGATAGCTATCAGCTTGATAAAGAGATTGAGAAAGAGTATCCAGATCTGCCTCACTTCATCTTTGGTCACTCAATGGGCTCATTCCTGACAAGAACCAATATAGCACTCCATAGCGATGATTATAGTGCAGCTGTAATATGTGGCACTGGTGGCTCTCAGGGTTTTCTTGGCAAAGTTGGTCTCTTCATTGCAAATGCGCATGTAAGACGCAATGGCGGAAAGCAAAAGGATGCGCTTTTAGATAAGCTTGCTTTTGGAAGCTTCAATAAGAAGTTCAAGGATGAAGGGGAGTTTGCATGGCTTAGCAGTGACAGAAAAGAAGTTGAGAAATATATTAGAGACCCAGAGTGTGGATTTATATGCACATCAGCTTTCTATCGTGATCTGATTACTGGCTCATTTACTGCAAATGATAAAAAGCTTGCTTCTGCTATCAGGAAAGATCTTCCTATTATGCTTATCTCTGGTGATATGGATCCAGTAGGAGGTTATAGCAAGGGCGTAAAAGAGAGCTATGAGCGCTATAAGAGCGTTGGGATTGAAGATGTGCGCCTAGTATTGATGGAGGGCGGCAGACATGAGATTCTCAACGATAAGATGCGCTATGATGTAATGGATCACATAGTCTCATTTTATAAAGGTGTACTAAATGAAAAGTGATAAAGAATCACTTGGACGAAGATTTGTACTTTGGTGGGTAGATTATTGGCAAGTCATCAAGTCTGTTCTGAGAAGCATTGGCAATGATAATGTAACAATACTCTCATCAGGCCTTGTCTACTCATCTCTTATTGCGATTGTTCCATGTGTTACATTCTTATTTGTATTTGTCTCCTCATTTGGAGTTCTGCAGCCATTTCTGAATCTGATGGAGAACATTCTCACAGATGCATTTGGCAAAGATCTTGCGCACTCGCTGATTTCTACTATGAGTGGCTACTCATCAAATGCAATGACACTTGGCATATTCGGTATTGTCTCATTCATGATTACCGGAATGTTCCTGGTAAATAAGATTTATGCAGTAATCAACCAGATATTCCGCACAAGGCCTAGATCTGGCACGATGAAGCGCTTCTCGATGATTCTGATGTTCCTCATAGTCTTTGGCTTTGTTGCAGCTCTCTTATTCGCATTTGGCTACACTATGCAACGCCAGGTTGAGGCACGTCTCAATGGCATAGATACTACATTCTTTGATCGCATTTACAATAAGATAATCCCATGGGCACTTCTTTATGTTCTGTTCTTAGTTGTGCTTATTGCCATACCTAATGCAAAAGTAAGATTCAAGTCTGCCAATGTTGCCTCTATTACAGGCACTATTTCGATGATAATTGCATCAAATATCTTCAAGAAAGTTGTCGTTACTTCAGTTATGCAATCTGTCATCTATGGCTCACTTGCTTCTTTCTTCTTCATCTTGCTCTATCTCTATATCTTCTGGTATATCGTTATATGCATTGGTGAGATTTGCTATATACATCAATTCAGACCAGATAGAAATACGCTTCTAGGGCGTCCTCAGCTACCAGGTAAAATACTTGTAGAGTCTGTTAATGTGCTATTGCTGATTGCGGCTCGATTCAATAAAGGAGAAGGTCCGACTTCTGCTAAAGAGCTTTCAAGAAAGGCTATAATACCAATGAGCAGAGTATCATCATATTTAAATGACTTTGAAGAAGCAGGCTTCATAATATCATGCAACACTCAGGCGACTCTCTTTGTGCCTGCACGCCCGCTTGATCAGATAAAGCTTACAGATGTGCTAGCTGTATTGTATGGCGCAGATGAAGTTACAGCCGATGTCGATACACTTGGAGAGGCTGTTGCTATGGAGTTCTTCAAAGGCGGCGAAGAGCCATTTAAAGAACTGACACTTGAGAATCTGCTGGAGAGAATATGATTGTAGATAAACGACTTTGTGAAGAGATAGACTCTTCTTTGCTTCCTAATGCTGCAGATCCAGATAGCTATGCTATGAGACGATACACAGTTGAAGGACTTGATGTAAGGTTTCTAAAAGCACCTAAGCCTCTTTCTGAGACTAGCATTGTATCTATAGAGTATGCACTCGTTGCACTATATAACGGAGAGTACATATACTCCGTTTCTGTTGAAAGAGAGGACTTAAGAGAGCTCTCATCTCTTTTGCATGTAAGTGTGAAAGAGCTTCAGAGCGACTATAACACCAGAGGCTTCTTCACACCTTCTCATATAGTTGCATATGGAGATGGAGTGAAAGAGGATTTTGGCCTTATAGCTCTTAAAGATGAGGATGCTATCTTCCAGATTCTTTCAGATACGCTCCTCGATAGTCTCGATTTAATCGAAGAGCTTAAAGAGATAGATGAGTGATTTCTCTTTTGGCTTAATCGGCGCAGGGCGAGAGGCTGAGCGCCATGCAGCTGCAATAAGCAGAACAGCTGGCTTAACGCTATCTGCAGTCAGAAGCGCTAAAATTGCCAGAGCGCGTGAATTTGCTGAGCGTCACCTGATCTCTAAAAGCTATGAAGAGATAGAGTACATGCTTGAAGATAGCGATGTGGATGGCGTTGTTGCTATCACATCTTTTCTTGAGAGAGCTGATGCAGTTCGCCTTGGATTACTCTCTCAGCGTCCTGTTATCTCAGCCCTCCCTATTGCTAATCAGAGTGATGATCTGAAGGCTTTGATTGAGCTATCAGAGAGGGAAGGAGTTCCTATAGTTCCAGCATTGATCTATCGCTCATCTAAAGCAATACGCTTCATGAAGAGTGCAGATATTGGGAAGATACTAAAAATCAGCGTAAGCTATATCTTCTCTAAAAGCGAAAGCGCTTTTGAATCTGAGCGTGAGACATTCTCTCCGCTTCTCCATGAAGGCTATCTTCCACTAGATATCCTCTTATACATTGGAGGAAGACCTGAAAGCTTATCAGAAGCGAAATCCAACATTGCTAAAAGATCTCAATATGATGATGTGCTATGCGCTCTCTTCAAGTTCAAGAGCGGGGCAATAGGCTCATTTGAAATGATCAGCTCTGCATATAAAGAAGCTATGCTTTCAGTCACTGTTTATGGAGAGAAAGGTACACTCTACTTCAAAAATGGCGTCTTGACTGGATACACAGAAAAAGAGGGAAGAGTAGAGATTGTCGATAATCAAGATTATCTTGCTTCTTTCTACTCAGATTTCATCACATCTTTTTCCCGTGGTGAAGAGATGGATGCTACAGCTGAAGCAGCTCTTTTAGTAATGAAGGTAGCAGAAGCTCTAGGCGTTAGTTGAGTTCAGATACATCGATACAGTCATATTCAGCTTTTCAAGAAGAGAGAGAAGAGTAACAATCTCATCTTCATCGAAGTCTTTCAGAATAGCTGAAGTGGCATTATCGATAGAGTCTTTGATTCTCTTAGCTTCTTCTCTTCCTTTCTTTGTAAGCATAAGCTTTGCTTTGTACTTTGTATCTTTCTCACAATGCTTGCTTATGTAGTTTCCTACTTCTAAATCAGCTAGAGCGCGTGAAATTGCAGCTTTATCGAGATGCGCAACATCAGAAAGATGAGTTGCATAGATATCTCCTTCTTTCTTGTAGATGCAATATAAGCATACGATATGCATAATCCTGAAATTTTCAGCATCACTTAACGATGCTTTGACTTTCTGCAAATCACGATAAATGTCATTGTTGAGCACGATTAGGCTCTCAAGTGCGTTTTCTTCCATTAGCTTTGTCCCCTTTCCCCGCTATTGGTTTCAAGAAATCTTACGTGGTTATGATATAAAAAATGGAGAGGAGTGCTCTCCATTTTCCTTGGTTGGGCCCTGCGAGACTTGAACTCGCGACCCAAGGATTATGAGTCCCTTGCTCTAACCACTGAGCTAAAGGCCCGTTAGACATTGTATGGGAATTCAAAAAGAGAATCAATATATGGGGAAGAAGATTTCAGCATAAAATCTTAAGTTGCAAATTTGTGGCGAAAAAATCATGGGCTTGTAGATATTAATAGTGTAAGTTCAGTGAGACGAAATCCACTTTTGGCTGATATTTTTGGAAGAATTGGATATATGGAGCGTCAAGGTAGTGGTCTTGGTAAAATATGTCGCGCTTATGAGCATCAGGATAATTATGTGCCTGAAAAAGAGCCAGTATTCACTTCAACAAGAACGTCCTTTTTCGTAATTCTGAAAAATCTCAATTATGGAACTGAGATGGAATATCAGGCTCATGATGAGCCTAATGAGCCTAAAAATGAGCCTAATGAGACCATACCGTATTCGATTGCAAAGATGACGAATTTAGATGAAAGAGAAAAACGAGTATTGTCGCTAATTTGCAATAATTCAAGGATGGCACGAACAGATATTGTAGAAGCAACAGGCTATAGTACGGCAACAGTTAAACGCATATTGTCAGCACTTAGAGATAAGGAAATTCTGTCTCGCAAGGGTTCTACAAGAAATGGTATTTGGGTAATGAACTTCTCTGCAATTGAATAACCGAGTCTTCCCACGTGTTATTCATAAATTCATAGCATGAGAAGTCAAATGTTAGCCAATGCAAGATTTAAGCGTGGCTAAAAGAGAATTTACTTTGAAGAAATTCATGGGAGTCTAACGTGATGCGAAACATAGGTATTCCGTTGGACTCCTATTTTAGTGCTGCCAGAAGTAGTGAATGGTATTAAGCGGAAAATAGAAGCTTAAAATCTTTGTTAATTCGGAATATCATGCACTCTGAATTATCATTTCTTTGCTATAATAACAGCGGAGTATTTATGAAAAAGCTACTTACAGTTCTACTTCTATCATTGATTGTTGTTTCATCTCTTTTCGCATCCCCGTTCCATTTCGTATTCTCAACGCTTAATCAGCATCCAGATATTCTTGTTGGTTTTATCCCGACTTATGTAGTTGGAGGAGTAGGGTACAATGGACTTTCATTCATTGAAGGCAATAAGACAGATTTCCAGCTTTTAGTTGGTGGTGGTTACTTAAACAGAAGACTTTGGCAAGATCCTGCTACAGGCGTCGTCAGATATGAGAACCCGATAATCTATGATGTTGCATCAGCAGATTTATCACTTAGATTCCTTCAGGGCTTTTTAACATCTCCTGTTGATGAGAAAGATCTTTTAGTGCTTACTGCTGGCTACAATGGCAAATATGAAGCAGCACTTGATTCTATGAAGAAAGGCTCAAACAAGAAGCTTCCATCTGAATATCCAGTGCTAGGGCTAGATGACTATCTTGGCTCATCTTACAGTGGCTCTATTTATCCAGATTTAAATGGAAACCATCAGCTTTTAGCTAATGAGCTTTTTGTTAACTTGAAGCTTGATATGATGCATGATGATATCTACAACAATACAGGCTTTGTATCATATCTGGATTTGAAGTGGTCTCCAAAAGCACTTAACAAAAGCTTAGATGGCTATGCAGATTATACATCTCTGACTTTAAATGGTGTTGGTGCTTATACTCTCTATCAGCTTAAGAGTGATGATATGAATTGGTTCAGCATTACTTTGATTGATAGATTCAATGCAAACTTTACAACTGGCTCTGCTGTTCCGAAGTACATTGAAGGACCTGTATCTCTTGGTAGAAAAGTCAGAGGTTTCAATACATATACATACAATACAGAGTTCACAGCTGTTAATAATCTAGATATCCGCTTTGCAGGTCCTGAGATGGGAATTAATGGAATACTTCCAAGAATCAACCTCTTCTTTGATGCTGGCTACGGCTGTGGAAAACTTTTCAATACAGATCACTATGAGTCCAATTGCATTATCTCAACAGGTGCACAGTTCACAGTTACAATCTTTGATTTCATCGATTTAGGTTATCAGGTTGCTTATCTCTTAAAAGGAGAGAAATATACAATTGGAGATAATAGAATAAGCACTCAGTTTACTTTCTTCTTGGATTTCTGATTTGCTTTCTCTTTCTTAGGCGCCTTGTATTCTTCTTTAAGATAGAAGTCTGTAATTACAGGGTGCCCTGTTTTTCTAGCGCTGGAGAGCATTCTCTCAAAGCGTGGTCTATTGTAGCGCTGTATCACTATGCATGGCATATTGAGAAGAATAGTGTAGATGATTATGAAGAACCACTCTTCTCTGACAGTGCAGAACAGAACAACGATAGCAAATAGAATTGCATAGAAGTGGCAAAGCTCTGCGCGAAGGCTCTCTAAGAGATACATCGAAACATAATCGTCGTTGATTTTGTCTCTTGTCAGGTTCTTTTTGTCGAAGGAGCCTATTGCTGGGACATAGTCCTTCCAAAGCTTTATCTTGAGATACTTCTCATAAATCTGTCCCTTCTTCTCGAATTTCCTTGTTTTGAATAGTGGATAAACAGCTTTAAGCTTCATATAAGAAATAAGGTTGACAAGATATGAAGAGATGAACTGGGTAGTTATGATTATGATGATTACTGGCCATCCGCTTATTGGAAGCTTTGCACTAAGTATGGTCTCTAGCATATCTACCTCAGGTACGGATTAGCCTCTTCTATCAAAGTCGCACTATCAATGCCAGAAAGCGCAAGCTTCTTCTCTACCTCGCTCTTCTCATACTCTCTGATATTCTTGACTGAGAGCACAAGGCCTTCTTCTCTCAGTTCAATTGTAGGTCTCGCACCATTTCTGATCAGTCGCGCGTATGCTGTATAGCACTCATCAGCACTCTGATAAGGCGCAGTCTCGTAGCTGAACCAGCCACTCTCTTCGCTGCTTCTAGGCTTTTCGCTGCCTTCTTTGATTATAGTTACAGTTACTTCTCCACCGCCTTTTCTGAAAAGCCCAAGCTCTTCAAGTGCTGCAGCACTGAGTTCTAGGTTATCTTTATTTAGAGGCTCATAGATTTTATCAGATACTGTGATGATTACATCATGGCCGCTCTCTTCTGAGTGGACGCTGAGTACAGAGCCAACTGGATAGTTATTGCTTCTGGCAACTAAATCTTCGTCTTTGAATAAGACGCTTGTCTTCAATTTATAATCTTCTCTTTCACTTATGAACCAAGTAGCTCTCTCTGCAAAGAGTGAGCATGTTGAGGCGAGAATGAATGCCATGATGAGCAATGTTTTTTTCATATCTATTGGTATTATAATGATGAGTGCTTAAAAAATCCATTGGTATGTAATCTTGCATTATAAGTGTTTATTCAGCATAATCGTCTGTATGAGCGAAAAAGAGATTCAGAGTACACATTGGGCCGATATTATGGCCGATAAGATTATTCGCGAAAAAGGCGATAAAGAGAGATATACATGTGCTTCTGGCATTACACCATCAGGCACTGTTCATATTGGCAACTTCAGAGAAATCATCACTGTAGAGCTTGTTGTAAGAGCGCTGAAAGAGAAGGGCAAGGATGTAAGATTCATCTACTCTTGGGATGATTATGATGTATTTAGAAAAGTTCCTAAGAACATGCCTAACCCAGAGCTTCTGAAAGAGTACCTTAGAAAGCCTATTACTTTGGTTCCTGATACAACAGGCAGAGCTGAGAACTATGCGAGAGCTAATGAAATTGCAGTTGAGAATATACTTCCGGCCGTTGGAGTATTCCCTGAGTATCTCTATCAGGCAGATCGCTACCGCCATAATAGATATGCTAAAGGCATCAGAACTGCTCTTGAGAAGAGAGATGAGATCAGAGCTATTCTGAATGAATACAGAACAGAGCCACTTCCAGAAGATTGGTGGCCAATCTCTGTCTTCTCTTCATTCACAGATAAAGATACAACTACTGTTCTTGGCTGGGATGGAGAATGGAAGATTACTTATCGTGATGATGAGTGTGGCAAAGAGGAGACTATCGATATCAGAGAGACTCCTAATACTAAGCTGCCTTGGAGAATTGACTGGCCAATGAGATGGACAGAAGAGGGTGTAGACTTCGAGCCAGGTGGTAAAGACCATCTTACAGAGGGCGGCTCTTATGATACTTCAAAGAACGTCGTAAAAGTATTTGGCGGCGAAGCTCCTGTTACTATGCGCTATGACTTCATCAAGCTTAAGGGCATGGGAGGCAAGATCTCATCATCAGGTGGTGAAGTAGCAGATCTATATGATGTTCTTGCTGTATATCCTCCAGAGATTGTTCGTTACCTCTTTGTAGGAACAAGACCACAGAGTGAATTCGCTATCTCATTTGATTTGGATGTTCTCAAGATCTATGAAGACTATGATAACTGCGAGAGAATCTACTTCGGTCTTCTTCCTGTAAATGAGAAGAGACTTGCTAAAGAGAAGAGAATCTATGAGCTGTCTCAGGTTGATGATAAGAATATCCCAACAGAGGCTGGCTACCAGATTCCATTCCGCCATCTTTGCAACTACTTGCAGATCTATTCAAATGATATCGATAGCGTAATGGAGCGCTTTAGCGATGCAACAGAAAGCCAGAAAGAGAGACTCAAAGTCAGACTTAAGTGTGCTAAGAACTGGCTTGAGATGTATGCACCTGAAGATTTCAAGTTCTCTCTCTCAAGTGAGATGGTAGAGCTCAATGACAATGAGAGAAATGCTATCAAGGCACTTAGTGAATATGTTGGAAAGTACCTCGATACACTTTCAGAGAAAGAGTTCAGCGAATATATCTACAAAGCTGCTGGCGACAATGGCTTAGAGAGCGCTGATTTCTTCCGTGCTGTTTATCTTGCTTTGATTGGCAAGGAGAAAGGACCAAAGCTCGCTTCATTCTTAAAAGCATGTGGCAGCGAGAAGATTCTTCCAATCCTGAGCCGCTACTGATAGGAGGCGCTGCATGAGCGTTATTCTTATAAATGGTTCTCCAAGAGAGAAGGGCTGTACTTATACAGCTCTTCTTGAAGTCGCATCCAGCTTGAAAAAGCGTGGAATTGAGAGTGAGATTATCCAGGCAACAACAGACAAAGAGAAGATTTCTGAAATTGCTTCAAAAGTAATTGAGAGTGAAGCTCTTGTTGTAGGCTCTCCTGTTTATTATGCATCTTGCTCTGGTCTATGTGCTCAGTTCTTAGATGATCTTTTCCAGAAAGTCTCAGGAAAAGTAAGACTGAAACCAGCTGCTGCTGTAGTATCATGCAGAAGAGGTGGAGCAAGCTCAACATTTGACCAGATCAATAAGTACTTCACAATCTCAGAGATGGTCGTAGTATCTTCTATCTATTGGAATCAGGTTCATGGAAATACGCCTGATGAGGTAAAAGAAGACAAAGAAGGCATGCAGACTATGCGTATTTTAGGCGATAACCTTGCATATGTTATCAAGTCCTTTGAAAAGGCTTCACTTCCGCTTTATGAGAAAGAAGAGCGAATCAGAACAAATTTCATAAGATGAGAAAACTGCTTAGATTTATCAATGGCTATAAGAAAGAGGCCTTTTTTGCGCCTCTTTTTAAATTAACAGAGGCTGTCCTGGAATTATTCGTTCCGCTTTGTGTCGCCTCTTTGATCAATGTTGGAATCCAGAATGGAGATAAAGGCCATATCATAAATATGGCACTTCTGATGATTGGATTAGGTCTATTAGGCCTTCTTGCATCTGTCACAGCTCAGTTCTTCTCAGCTAAAGCTGCAACTGGCTTTGCGCTTAAGATGAAGAATGCGCTATTTAGCCACATAGAGAGCTTAAGCGCAATCGATAGAGATAAGCTTGGCACTTCAACGCTTATGACGCGCCTTACAAGCGACTCGCAGCTAGTGCAGAATGGAATCAATATGTTCTTGCGCTTGTTCCTGCGCTCTCCATTTGTTGTCTTAGGTGCAGCTGTAATGGCATTCACTGTCGATAGCACACTTGCCTGGATTTTCGTAATAATCATCCCGCTATTATCAGTAATAGTATTCTTCATAATGCGCTATACAGTTCCGATGTATAAAAAAGTACAGCGGGGCCTTGATAGGATTACAGGAAAGACCAGAGAGAATCTTTCTGGCGTGAGAGTAATCAGAGCATTCTGCAAAGAAGAAGATGAGAAGAAAGAGTATAGAGAAGCTCTCGATGATCTATATGATATGCAGCTCTCATCTGGGCGCATATCTGCTTTATTGAATCCTATTACATATATAATCATCAACTTAGCTGTAGTTGTCATAGTCTACTTCTCATATGGACGCTTTAAGCTGAATCTTATTGCAACTGGTTCTATAATCGCACTTGTAAACTATATGAATCAGATTCTTGTTGAGCTAGTCAAGCTTGCGAATCTGATTATAACAATCACACGTGCACTCGCTGCAGGTGAGCGCATACAGGCTGTTTTTGATATCTCACCATCAATCAAAGAGTGTGATAATCCTAAAATAGGAGATAAGAACAGCGAAGTTGCTTACTCATTTGATCATGTATTCTTAAGCTACACAGGAGAAGGAAGGCCTTCACTTTCAGATATCGATTTCTCTGTTAAGAAGGGTGAGAAGCTTGGTGTTATCGGTGGCACAGGCTCAGGTAAGACAAGTCTTATAAATCTTCTTCCTCGTGTATATGAAGCATCTAGCGGCACTGTCTCTGTCCTTGGCGTTCCTGTAAAAGAGTGGGATATCAAGGCACTGCGCTCTGAGATTGCTGTAGTACCTCAGAAAGCTATGCTATTCAAAGGCACTATCAGAGATAACCTCAAATGGGGTAATGATAGCGCGACAGATGAAGAGATTATAACAGCACTGAAGCGAGCTGAAGCGTTTGAGTTTGTAGAGAAAAAAGAGGGTTTTCTTGATTTCATGGTTGAAGCCAGAGGCAAGAATCTATCTGGTGGTCAGCGTCAGCGCTTGAGCATTGCACGTGCTCTTCTGAAAGAGAGTGCATCAATCATAATCTTGGACGATAGTGCATCTGCTCTTGATTATAAGACAGAGTCAAAGCTCAGAGAGAACATAAAGAAGCTCGATAAGACTCTTATCGTTGTCTCTCAAAGAACAAGCTCTCTTCTGAAGATGGATAGAATCGCAGTCTTAGATAAAGGCGTGCTAGTAGATATTGCACCTCATGAAGTGCTTCTTGAGCGCTGTCAGGTCTATAAGGAGATCTACAACTCTCAATTTGGTTCAAGGGAGGGGAACGATGAGTAAAAAACGCACAGTTCTTAAGCGCCTTCTTGGATATATTAAGCCTTATAGATTGTTTTTGGCTCTTTCGCTTATATCTGCACTTATGGCAGTACTGTCTACACTTTTCTTCCCAATGCTTGTAGGAGAGGCTGTAGATGCGCTTGCGGCACTGGATACTGCTCTCTTTTTCAAGCTTTTAGCTATCTTGATAGCAATTGCAGCGCTGACAGCTCTATTTCAGTATCTGCTGGCAGCTTCAAACAATAAGCTTGTCTATTCAATTTCTCGAGACATAAGAGAAGAAGTGTTTTTCCATATTCAGCACCTTCCGCTCTCATATATCGATTCACACCCTCAGGGCGATATCGTATCAAGAGTAATATCAGATGCCGATCAGATTACAGATGGGCTTCTTCTAGGCTTTTCTCAGCTATTTACAGGCGTCCTTACTATAATCGGAACTCTTATATGTCTATTTTCAATCAACTATGTAGTTGCACTAGTAGTTCTCTTGGTAACTCCTATCTCGCTTTTCACTGCATCATTCATTGCTAAGCGCAGCTATTCTCTGTTTCATAAGCAAAGCGCAGCACGAGGAGAGCAAAGTGCATATATAGATGAGATGATTACAGGATCTGGTGTTGTAGAGCTTTTCAATAGAGAAGAGAAGACTTCAGAGCACTTTGAGAAGCTCGATAACGAGTGGGCTCATTACTCGCTATTTGCTGTTTTCTACTCATCTCTTGTAAATCCTGTAACAAGATTCGTAAACAGTGTTGTATATACAGGTGTTGCACTCTCTGGCGGTCTGTTCTCTCTTATGGGATATATATCGGTCGGAAGCTTATTCTCAATCCTCTCATATGCATCAAGCTACACAAAGCCATTCAATGAGATTACAGGTGTGCTTACAGAGCTTCAGAATGCAATAGCATCAGCTGAGCGTCTATTTGCGCTGATTGATGAGAAAGAGGAAGTCAAAGAGAAGAGCAAGAGACTAGAGGATGTCAAAGGCAATGTCGAAATTTCTCATGTAGATTTCTCATATGAGAAAGATAAGCGCTTGATCGAAGACTTCTCTATCAGCGTCAAAAGCGGAATGCGTGTTGCACTTGTAGGCCCAACAGGGTGCGGAAAGACAACAGTCATAAATCTCCTGATGAGATTCTATGATGTTGATAAGGGCTCTATTGGAGTCGATGGCAATGATATTAGAGATATAACACGTGAAAGCCTCAGAAAGAGCTATGGCATGGTACTTCAGGAGACTTGGCTGAAGCGTGGCACTATCAGAGATAACATTGCATACGCAAAGCCTGATGCTACAGATGAAGAGATCAGACGCGCAGCAAGAATATGCCATATTGATGGTTTCATTGAATCTCTTCCTCATGGATATGATGAGATGATAGATGATGAGAGTGAAGATATATCTGCAGGGCAGAAGCAGCTTCTATGCATTGCGCGCGTAATAGTCGCTGCCCCAGATATCCTCATACTCGATGAAGCTACATCTTCAATCGATACACGTACAGAGCTTTTCATACAAGAAGCATTCCAGGCTCTTATGAAAGGCCACACAAGCTTCGTAGTTGCTCATAGGCTTTCAACTATCAAGTCCTCTGATGCGATTATAGTAATGAAAGATGGCCATATACTTGAAATAGGAGACCATGAGACACTTCTTAATAATCATGGCTTCTATGCAGAGCTATACAACTCGCAATTCGCTTAAAGCTATTCTCTGAATACTTTATCAAGGATTATAGAGTTGGTTCTCCATTTATCCTGGCTCTTAACACGCAGATCCAAATGCACTCTAGAGCCAGGGAAAATCCTCTTCATCTCTTTCTGAGATTCAACTCTGATGCGCTTTATATTCTCTCCGCCTTTTCCGACTATGATGCCTTTCTGACCTTCTCTCTCAACATTGATGAATGCTCTGATCCAGACTTCTTTATCTTCTTCTCTGTATTCCATATCTGAAATCTCAACGAAGATTACATGAGGCATTTCCTCAACTAGTCCAGTAATAGTCTTCTCTCTGATTATTTCAGATAGTCTGAATTCAAGATCCTGGTCTGTGTATTCATTCTCTCCATAGAGAAGCTCACCTTCTTTTGCAAGCTTGAAGATCTCAATCAACAGCTCATCTACGCCTTTGTCATCTTTAGCTGAGATCTCAACAACAGGAGAGTCGGGAAGATTCTCTTTCAAGAAGAAGCGTGCGTCGCTTATGTTGTTTTCTGTTAAGATATCGCTCTTGTTGATTGCTGCAACTACAGGAACTTTTGAGTTCTTTATCATATCTGCAAGAGTCTCTTCTTCTTTTTTTGCACCTCTTGTCCCATCAAGCAGATACAGTATGATATCGCTATCCTGGAGAGCTGAGATTGTTACATCCTGCATTCGCTTGTTGATTTCTCTGTTTTCTAAGTGGAAACCTGGAGTGTCTGTGAATACGAGCTGGCCTCTTGAGTCTGTATATATGCCTCTGATCTTATTTCTTGTTGTCTGAGGAGTAGGGCTTGTGATTGATACTTTCATCTCACATATTGTATTGACTAGAGTGGA
Organism: uncultured Spirochaetales bacterium; assembly: GCA_934247875.1. GTDB lineage: Bacteria > Spirochaetota > Spirochaetia > Sphaerochaetales > Sphaerochaetaceae > Ornithospirochaeta. Next base: position 17,416 of record CAKQJZ010000009.1, on the reverse strand, counting down.
TTTACCAGCAGATGGACGACCGATTACAGATACTGTTGCAACTTTCATGGGCTTAGTATAGCGAAGAGATGAAGAGTGTGTAAGTGTTTCCAAAGTGATTTTTTTTAGATATATTTAAGGAATGGACGAACTAAAGAATAAAGAGAGTGAAGCAGCTCTCACAGATAAGCTCTATAAAAACAGAATAATCGTAATTGCAGAAGAGATTTCAAAGGCAAGCTATTCTGCGTTTTTCAAGCAGATAATCGCTATGGATAGCGAGTCATCAGATCCTATCACAATATATGTAAACTCCCCTGGTGGCGATGCATACTCAGGACTTGCATTCTATGATGTGCTCCAGTATGTTAAAAGCCCAGTGACAATCATTGGCACAGGCCTTGTTGCATCTGCTGCTGCGCTATTGTATTTAGCAGTTCCAAGAGAGAGAAGGCTCTCTCTTCCCAATACTAGATACCTTATTCATCAGCCACTGCTTCAAGCTAGTGAAGACTCTCCATATATGACATCTATCCAGATAGATATCGAAGCTGAAGAGATGGAGAGATTAAGAGACCGCTTTGATTCTCTTATCGCTGAAGCTACTGGCATTACCAAAGAAGAAGCCAGAGAAGCAACTGAGCGCGATAACTGGCTAGACGCTGAAGAGGCTATTAAGGCTGGCATAGTCGGACGCGTTATCAAAAACGTCAAAGAAATATGATAATCAGGTCTATCACTATGTGGTAGGCCATTATTTTTCATCTTATATAGTCATTTTTAGTTTTCTTCACGATATATAAGTATGAAGAAAATATTATTACTTGTGCTTTGTGCTCTGCTTCTGCTCTCATGCCAAGACAAAGCACAGCAAAATGAGTTTGTTGTTTCAACATACAATATGTACTTGTTCTTTGATGGCTATGACTCTGGCATTGAGTACTCACCATTCAGGCTCTCAGAAGGATACACATATGATGTCTACAAAGAGAGAGTCAAGCTGATGAGCAAGTATTTGAGCAGGCACTTCTCATCAAGTGATGTGATAGTCTTTCAAGAAGTTGAGAATAGCTCAGTGCTTAAAGACATACTCGATGCAGGACTGAAAAAGCACGGCTTTCACTACTATGGCGTTGCCTCATCTCGCGATGTCTTCTCTGTTGGCTATATCTCAAAGAGGCCACCTGTTGAGATGCGCATCCATAGCACAGAGTGCTCTCGTCCGATTCTGGAACTTCTGTTCTCTTTTGGAGGCGAAGAGCTATCACTCTTTACGCTACATGCTCCAAGCAGGCTAAAAGCTGAGAATGAAGCTTTGCGCTATGAGCTCTTTTCTCTATTAGCAACACTCCTAAAGTCCAATAAAGGCAAAGTCTCTGTTGTCTTAGGAGACTTCAATATGGATATAAGAGAAGGGGAAGCTGCTATTGCAAGCGAAGAGAGTGAGCTCTCTCTTAATTCTGCAATTGTTGCAACTAAAGATAGCAACTTCAAAGAAGATATCTATTTCTCTCCTATGCTATCTCCAGGAGAGATAGATGGCGAAGGAACATATTTCTATGGAGGCAAGTGGTCTTTCTTAGATAATGTGCTCATCTCTCGTGAAGCTTTTGATAACAAAGGCATTGAGTATGAAGGCTGCAGGATCGTTGCTCCGTTTGAAGCTAAAGACACTTCAGGTTTCCCCCTTAGATTTGATATCAAGACAAGAAAGGGCTACTCAGATCACTTTGCTTTGACGCTTCACTTGCGCTATAACTGAGTTATGGAGAATTTGAGAGAAATATTGACTGGTGGACAGAGCTTTTCATGGAGAGAAGAAAAAGATGGAGTATTTGCAGCTGCACTCAATGGCAAAGTGTATAGGCTCTCTTCACTTTCAGATATCTCAGATCCATTTCTCCGCACTTACTTTGATCTGGATTATGACTATGAAAAAGCTAGAAGAGAAATCAGAGAAAAGGATGATATTTTAAGGGCAGCAGTTGATGCTGTTGGTCCAATCAGGATACTGAAGCAAGATGAGTGGACTTCTGCTATTTCTTTCATTCTTTCTCAAAACAACAATATCAAGAGAATCACATCTCTTTGCAATAAGATTTCAGAGCGCTGGGGAAAGCGGATTGAAGAAGGCTTTTATTCATTTCCGACAGCTTATGAGATGAGAGACGCTAAAGAAGAGGAGCTAAGAGCACTTGGAGTAGGCTTCAGAGCTCCATTCATATTAGATGCAATAAAGAATCAGGATATCTTTGAAGAGATCAAGACTCTCGATTTTGATAGTGCTGCATTACGCTTAGAGACTATCAAAGGCATAGGGCCTAAAGTTGCATCATGCATATTGATTTTCGGCTATGGCAGAAAGGATGGCTTTCCAGTTGATGTCTGGATCCGCCGTATCCTTGATAAATATTACAGTGGCGTAGATCTTGATTACTTCTCGCCATATAAAGCGCTTTCTCAGCAATACCTCTTCTCTTATGCGCGCATTCTAGGAGCTAGTCTTTGATGCTCTTTTCGGAAAATTGCAGTTCATAGAATATCTGCTCAAGCTCAAGAGCAATGTTGATGTTATGCACTATCGCACTTGTTCCATCTTTGCATTTCTGGCTTTTCAGTGTCAGAGGTGTGAAGTTGAGTATACCGGTAATGCCTGCATCCAAAGCCTTCTGATAGCAATCTGCTGCAGCTGATTCAGTTACTGTGATGATTGCGCATTTTACTCTAAGTGCGCTTACAACTTCGTCTAGCCGTGTTATTGGATAAACAGGAACAGGATGTGATGCATCTGAGTAAACTACAGGGTCAGAGTCAAAGCCTGCAACAATCTTGATGCCATCTGGCTCAAAGCCATTATAGTGCATCAATGCTTTGCCGATTCTTCCGCAGCCAATGATAACTACATTCTGAATCTCTCCCTTGCCAAGGATTTCCCCTATAGTCTCAATTAGCTCTGGGATATCATAACCGCCTCTTTTCTGGCCGTGGATATTCAAAATTGAAAAATCTTTCCTGACAATCGCTGCGCTTACACCTGCTGCATCTGCTAGATTATGTGCAAATACTTTTTCTAATCCGATTGCGCGTAATCTATTAAGGGCACGATAGTATCTTGTAATTCGAATTAAGAGCTCACTATTCATTGTTTTTACTCCTTAATGTGAATTGAATCATATTAATTAGTAGTTTAATTGTAATATTATTTTGTTGTCTACAGATAATATGTATTTGTTCAGAAAATAGGTGATTTTATCCTTTGAAAGTTATAATATAAATCTTAGGTGGTAAATAAGGAGGAACTATGGCTCAGAATTTATTTTCTGATGAGCTTATTAGCTTCATTAATTCATGGAAAGATAAGCCAGGCAATTTGATCATGGTTCTTCATAAGGTTCAGGAAGAAATGGGTTACATTTCAGAGGAAGCTGCTCAGGAAGTAGCTAGACTATTGGATGTCCCACTTGCAACCATATGGGGAGTCGTTACATTCTATCATTTCTTTAAACTCAACAAGCCTGGTAAGTACAACATTCAAGTATGCCTTGGAACAGCATGTTATCTAAAGGGTGGAGATATCATCATTGAAGAGCTTGATAAAAAGCTTGGACTCAAGATTGGTGGAGTCACAGATGATGGCTTATTCTCTCTTGAGGCTGTAAGATGCGTTGGCTGCTGTGGACTGGCACCTGTAATGACTATTGGTGGCGAAGTCTATGGTAAGGTAACTAAGGCTCAGGTAGAAGGAATACTGGAGAAGTATCGCTAATGGATAGCGCGGGGCTTGTCCTCGAGGGTGTAAAGAATAGCAAGGAAGCTGGTGCAAGCTTTGTAGATATAAATATAGAGTTCCTTGATGGCTATATAGCAGTAATTATATCAGATGATGGGAATGGCAATATTCCAGAAGATCCATTTGACGCTGGAGTATCTACAAAAGGAAATGGCAGAGGCTTTGGTCTTAGTGGTATTAAGTGCATAGATAAAGATGCCACTTTAACTCGTGAAGGAGAGATTACAGTGCTTTCCTTCAAAGCTAAGAGAGATAGCTCATTTGATGAGCTAAGAGATGTGCTATTCCCAATAGTGAATATGGACGGAAGAGTTTCCTTCAAGATCAATAAATCTGGAAAGAATATCTTCACGTATCAAAGCTATGGAAGCATAAACACTCTAAGCGCAATCAGAGATTTTAAGAGAGAAGTCAAAGAAAAGGAGAAGAAGATGTCTAAATTAACATTAGACGAGCTAAATTCACTTAGGCAGAAAGAAGTCGAGAAGCTTAAAAAGAGGGATATACATGGCAAGAGCATTCATGTCGTTGTTGCTATGGGTACCAGCGGAATAGAGAAGGGCGCTAAAGTCGTTCTCAATACTATTGCTGATGAAGTTGAGAAAGCTGGACTTGATGATGTAATTATCACTCAGTATGGCAGTGCTGCTCCTAATCCAGAGCCTGTTGTTGAAGTTTATTCCAAAGAACGTGGACTTACAGTCTATGGCAATGTCAGCAAAGATGATGCAGTAAGAATCGTCAAAGAGCATATTATCGGCGGTAACGTGCTTAGCGATAAAGAGATAAAGGTAGAGGAGGTATAGTATGGGGTACAAGAACTATATTCTAGTTTGTGGCGGTACTGGTTGTGAATCCTCTAAATCTGATCTGATTTATCGCACATTGGCAGCAGAAGCAGAGAAACAGGGTGTTAGTGACCAGGTACAGGTCATTAAGACTGGCTGTTTTGGTTTCTGTGAGCAGGGACCTATTGTTAAGGTTCTTCCTGAAGATTCATTCTATGTAAATGTTAAGCCTGAAGATGCTGCTGAAATCATTTCAGAGCATGTTGTAAAAGGTAGAGAAGTAACAAGACTTCTATATATCAAAGAGAAGAGAAAGCCTTATGAAGATGTTCAGGACATTCAGTTCTACAATAAGCAGCTGAGAATTGTTCTGCGCAACTGTGGTTCTATCGATCCTGAGAATATCGATGAGTATATTGCAGCAGGTGGTTATAAAGCACTTGAGAAGGTACTCTTTGAGATGACTCCAGAAGGTGTTATCGAAGAAGTAAAGAAATCTGGTCTCAGAGGCAGAGGCGGCGCAGGCTTCCCAACTTGGATGAAGTGGAACTTCACAAAGCAGGCTGAAGGCGACGTTAAATATGTTGTATGTAATGCAGATGAGGGCGACCCAGGTGCATACATGGATAGATCAACTCTTGAAGGCGATCCAAACTCAGTACTTGAAGCTATGACAATCTGCGGCTACGCAATTGGCGCTCATCAGGGCTTCATCTACATCAGAGCAGAGTATCCTCTTGCTATTCATCGTCTTGAGATTGCTATGAAGCAGGCTAGAGAATATGGTCTCTTAGGCAAGAATATTCTTGGTTCTGGCTTCGATTATGATATTGAGATCAGACTTGGTGCTGGTGCGTTTGTATGTGGTGAGGAGACTGCTCTATTACAGTCTATCGAAGGCCACAGAGGCATGCCTCAGCCACGTCCACCATTCCCTGCAGTAAAGGGTCTATGGGGTAAGCCAACAGTTATCAACAACGTTGAAACATGGGCTAACATTCCTGTAATCATTGAAAAGGGTGGCGATTGGTTTAGCCAGATCGGTACAGCAGATAGCCATGGAACTAAGGTATTTGCACTTACAGGTAAGATCAACAACTCAGGTCTTGTAGAGGTTCCAATGGGAACAACTCTAAGAGAGATTGTCTACGATATCGGTGGTGGTATTTCTGGCGGAAAGAAGTTCAAGGCTGTTCAGACAGGTGGCCCATCAGGTGGTGTAATCACAGAAGAGAACCTCGATACTCCAATTGACTTTGGCGGACTGCAGAAAATCGGCTCTATGATGGGTTCTGGCGGCATGATCGTAATGAACGAAGATGACTGTATCGTAGACGTTGCTAAGTTCTATCTCAACTTCACAGTAGATGAGAGCTGCGGCAAGTGTGCTCCTTGCAGAATCGGTGGTAAGACACTCTCCGCAATCCTTGAGAAGATTACTAATGGAAATGGAACTGAGGAAGATATAGAGACTATCAATCAGGTAGCACTTGCTATGAGAAAGGGTTCTCTATGTGCTCTTGGACAGACTGCTCCTAACCCTGTTCTATCATCCTTAAGATACTTCCCTGAAGAGTATGAGGCACATATCAAAGACAAGAAGTGTCCAGCTGGTAAGTGTAAGAAGCTTATCAGATATGAGATTGATCCAGCTAAGTGTATTGGCTGTACAGCATGCTCTAGAAAGTGCCCAGTTGGCGCTATCGCAGGTGAGGTCAGAAAGCCTCATAAGATCAACACCTCCGTTTGTATCAAATGTGGTGTATGTAGAGATACTTGTAAGTTCTCTGCTATTTCGGTCAAGTAAGAGGGAGGTAGAGAATGATTCATTTAACTATACAAGGCGTAGAAGTAGAGGTAAACGAGGGTGCAAGCGTACTAGATGCTGCGCGTAAGGCTGGAGTAAAGATTCCAACACTTTGCTACCATCCAGATCTTAAGCCTTTTGGCTCTTGTGGCCTTTGTGTCTGCAAGCAGGAAGGAAGTGCTAAGATTCTCAGAGCTTGCTCAACTCCAGCAGCTGAAGGCATGAAGATCATCGCAAGTGATGAAGAGCTATACAATGTAAGAAAGGCTGTTCTTGAATTGACTTTGTCAACTCATCCTCAGTCATGTCTCTCATGCATAAAGAACAATGACTGTGAGCTTCAGAGACTTGCAGCTGAGTTCGGTATCCGCGAGCTTCCATTCCCTGCACGTGTTAACCATGCAGAGAAAGACAGATCTACAGGTGCTATCGTGCTTGACCCTGAAAAGTGCGTTAAGTGTGGCCGCTGTGTACAGGTTTGTCACGATCTTCAGGGCGTATATGCACTTGAGTTCACATCACGTGGCGACAAAGTAAGCATGTCTCCTGCATTCAATCTTCCACTCAATGAAAGCCCATGTATCAAGTGCGGTCAGTGTATCGTTCACTGCCCAGTTGGTGCTATTTATGAAGAAGATGAGACAAAGAAGTTCATCAAAGCTGTAGAGAATCCAGAAGTTGTTACTATGGTTCAGATGGCTCCTGCAGTAAGAGTAGCTATTGGGGAAGAGTTTGGCCTGAAGCCAGGTGAGGTTTCAACTGGAAAGCTCTACTCAGCACTTCGCCGTCTTGGTGCAGATTATGTATTCGATACTAACTTCGGCGCAGATCTGACAATCATGGAAGAGGGCAATGAGCTTATCAAGAGAATCACAGATGGTGGTGTTCTTCCTCAGATTACATCTTGCTGCCCAGGCTGGATCAACTATGCTGAAGAGTACTATCCAGAACTCCTTGATAACCTCTCATCAGCTAAGAGCCCTATGATGATGCAGGGTGCTATTGAGAAGACATATACAGCTGAAAAGCTTGGCGTAAAGCCAGAGAAGATCTTCTCTGTAGCTATCATGCCATGTACTGCTAAGAAGGGTGAGATCAATAGAGATGGAGAGCATGCATCCTCATCTGGTTATAAGGATGTCGATCTTGTTCTAACAACTCGTGAGCTAGCTCGTCTTTTCAAGGCTTATGGCGTAGATTTCAATTCTCTTGAAGAGAGTGGTGCAGATAGCCCAGTTGGTTCATACTCAGGTGCTGCTACTATCTTCGGCGTAACTGGTGGTGTTATGGAAGCTGCTGTCAGAACTGCTCACTTCGCACTTACTGGCAAAGAGCTTGAAGATCCAGAGATCAAGCTGGTAAGAGGTCTTGATGAAGTTAAGAGCGGTTCTGTTAAGTGTGGCGATGTTGAAATCAAAGTTGCTATAGTTCATGGAATGGCTAATGCTAAGTCTCTTCTTGATGAGATCAAGAAAGATAAGGCTGAAGGCAAGAAGAGCAAGTATGACTTTATTGAGATCATGGCTTGCCGTGGCGGCTGTGTTGCCGGTGGCGGTCAGCCTTATGGTACAGATGATACAGTTCGTGAAGAGCGTATCAAAGGTCTGTATAGCGATGATGAGAGATCTGCTAAGAGATGCTCTCACCAGAACGAAGAGATCAAGAGCCTCTATAAGGATTACCTGAAGGAACCTCTATCAGAGAAAGCTCATCATCTCTTGCATACAGAGTACAAAGCTTATCCTTTATATAAAGACTGAGTAATATTAGCAGGTGGTTCGCCTCCTGCTATTCTTTGGTTGTCAGTTTGTTACTTTGACATTCAGTACAGCAATTCTATCTGCATTCAGATCATCATATAGCACAATCATTGTGCCATCATCGCTTATGTCCATTCTGCTGTAGTTCACATCTGGAAGTGTAACAGCTCCGACAGTGCTGAATGAGAGCGTTGCTGGGTTAAAAGTCAGTGCTACTAGCTGGTTGCTATTCTCATCAAGCGTATATAAGATGTCTGTTGCTGGTGAGTACTTCAATAGCTTATAGTTCATGTCTACACGTCCATAAGTTGATTTGTTCTCAAGATAATAGCCCTTTGTTGGCCACCCAAAAACACGGATTTCTGAACTTCTTGGAGTTGGCTTTACTAATACAAGTGCGTAGTCTCCGCCAACAGCTGCAACACCAGATATTGTGCCTCCGACATTCTCTATTCCCATGTTCGACAATACAGTCTTCATCTTTCCTGGAGATGATGTGTCAGGTTTTAGGTCTGCCTTTAAGTGTATTATTCCACTTCCGACTGCAAATACTACTCTGTCCTTTCCATTTGTCTCAGTAAATGAGCATTGTCCTGCATATACTGTTCCGCTTACTTTCTTGTTCGGGAATGAATTTAAGTTATAAACAACATAGTTAGTCCAGTCTCCGCTTGTCTCTCCATCTACAGTATTCAGAACTAGGAATCCATGGCTGAATACTTCAGGGTTATAGCCATGTGTCATAAGATATTTGGACTCAGAGAGATAAGCACCGTAGCCATAGTTTGTAACAGTGCTAGCCTGTGTTGATGATGCTCCTGTTGTAACTATAGACCTGTTATTCAACAGCACGCTGTTAGTATTGAATTGATACGTAGTAATCTGAGGCCCGTCGCATATCAAAGCTGCATTGACTGTGCCATTTCTAGGTGTTCCTTCAAATACAACATCTGCAACTTCATATTTATAGCCCCAGCTTGGGTCTGTAAGTGACTGGCTTTGGCTTATTCTATAGCTGTTCTCTCCCATTATCAGAGTCTGAAGATATTTTTTATCTCTGCTTATAACCATGATGTTGTTTGTTTTGAGTGCGTCCCCATCAGGAACAATCCTGACTACAGTTTTGCCACTCAGCATCAGGTTATCATCGCCTTTATATATATTCAGACGATATGGAAGGCCTTTGAAGAGGTTTGCAGCTGTGAATGTTACGCTTGCAGAGCCTACTGAGCCGCTATGTTCTGTTGATACAACTACATCAAGTCTATGGTCTCCTGGTTCTGGCTTGATTGATACTGTTCTTCCTTTGCCAACGCTTACTCCATCTAAGAACCACTCGCTGTTAAGGCTTGATTCCGAGATGTTGTTTGTTGTGATCTTAAGAGAAGCATTGAGATTCTCACGCGAAGGAAGAAGGGAAGTTATGCCTTCTATCTTGCACTCAATAGGCACGCTTGTGAGGTTTGAAAACCCAATATCTGTATTGATGATTTTATCGAGTCCTAGTGATATTGTGCCACTCGTTGTTACTCCATTTGAGATTCTTATTGCTTCAGTGAATCCTCCGACTTTCTCATTGTTTGAATATAATGAGCCTGTCATTACATAGCTTCCTGCATTGAGGCCTTGCATCTGAAGTGAGTAAGTATAATCACTGTCTTTTATCAGCTTATCTGAGATGTCGATAGTGTTTTCCCCTGATTGTGGCTTCAAAGACGCAGTTAGCTTTGTCCCTGTAATTCGCTTGTTATCCCATTTGAATGAAATATCTAAGTTTCCTTTTCCATATAGCTCTGTGAGACTGACTTCTACTACATTGTTTGCAGTGCTGAGCATGATCTTATTCTCGCCAGTTGCAAGCACAGTGCCTTCATTGTTCTTGCCTTCAACTCTGATAGTCCACTCTCCGATCTTGAGTCCTTCTATAGTTGTTGAGTCGCTATAGATAGTCTTCTGTATCCCGCTCTTTCCATCTGGCCCTGTAGTGTAGATTGAGAATGTCTGGATATTGAGCTGCGATGCACTTGGGCTTATTGTTCGCTTTCCTCTGTCAATATTCACTCTGAGCGTTGCAGTGCTCTCTTCCGCTTTGCAAGAGAATAGCAACAGCAGTGTGAAAAGGACGATTGTAAAAATAGTGATAGTTCTTTTCATGATGTCTCCTTTTGAAAGTCTCTTACTTCTTATTTGCAATATTTTTGATTTTGACTAACTTTCTGACAAAAATTCTTTTTCGATATATATTGAAGACATGAAAAGATTTCTGCTTTTGCTGCTTTTAGCCTTATTTGGAGGTATGGTCTATTTCATCTACTCCAAAGGCATAATTTATTATCAGTTCATTCCTTTGATGGCAATTGTCATCGCGTTTTACTATATCTCAACATCTGTAGTTACAAAGTCGATGGTAAAGAAGAGCCTTGGAAATGAAGATTTCTTTATGATTAAAGGATCTATGCCAACAAAAGATGAAAAAGATCTGATTATAGGAGCCTTTGTCGTTACAAAAACCGACATTCTTTTTTACAAGAGAAAGAGTGCTTTTGGCGGTGTTTCTGTAATATATTCCGCTTCTGTAAGCGCACTTGAAGAATATACAATAGGAAAGGTTGATGATATTCATAGTGGCATCATTCTTCATTTCAAAGGAGATGAAGAGGTTAAGATAGGAGCCGCTAATCTTTATAAACATGAGGCAGAATTCAAGAAGATGATTGGCTGGACTTAACAGAAATTGTCCGATTTTACCCCCTTTTGAGAGTCTCCTTTGCTCTTTATGCTCGAGCTATGAGGAGACTTTTATTATTGTTTTTGTTAATAGCTATTTCGCTCTTTGCGCTCTCTAGTGCTGTTATGATTGGCACGGATCTTAGAGCATTTGACGCGCTTTACTTTGATTCTATGCGTCTTGATCTTGAAGCATCGTATAGATACAAAGACCTGAGATTCTCTATCCCTGTCTCATTCTCTATGAGCTTTGATAATCCCATCTATTTCATTGATAGCGGTTTCTCTGTCGCTTTATATCCATTTGAGAACTTAGGACTATTTTTAGGCACTACATTATTCTCAGCTGGGTATGTCATAAGCGACCTGGAATTAGAAGACAACTTCATTATCTCCTCAAAAGCCTTTGTAGGCTGGTCATTTCTATTCCCTTATTTCTACATTGAGCCTCGCATTGCTTTCTTTGATCTGTTTTCTGAAGCAGAGAGTGCTGCAGGCATTCTTAAGAGTGAGATTCGGCAATACTCGAAGTGCAGGTTGTCGTTATTTATAGGAACACAATTTTAAAAGGAGTTAAGATGGTTAAGACAATTTTCAATCGTACTATAGCTATTATGCTAATAGCACTGACATTGCTCTCATGCTCGCTTCCTGAGAGTCATGCATCAGGCCCTGGCAGGCCAAGTGACAGCGTGCTTCTCTCAACAAGTGCCAGAGCAATTGATGAGCACTTAGAAGAGATCAGAGGCTTCTTAGGTGAAGATATGCCAGAGCTTGAGTCTTTAGGCACATTGACAGGTGAAGAAGTTGCACGCCGCACGCTAGAGGAGACGAATGGCGATAAGTACTTAGAGTTCTGCTACTATACATACACAGATAGTTTCCAGAACACAGAAGATGTATTAGCTGCAGCTGAAGGTCTTATAAGCCAAGATGAGATTGATAAGATCAGAGATGAGAGCGTTGAGATTGAGCGTGCACTTCTTTCAATGTATGAGGGCGATATGAGGAGAATGAGCTCTGCGCAGAAAGAAGCATTCGCAAAAGACTTGAGAAAGCTAGTTGTGAAAGCTGTAGTTCTTTTAACTGCTTCTGTTGTGTATGCGCTTATTCCTAACTCTGTATTCTGGGGAAAGCTATCTGCAGCTATTGCTATAGCAACTGCAGCTGGTATTATTTCAACAACGCTTTTGTCGATAATCGAATACTACAAGAGCGATAAGAAAACAAACTCGAAGCTTACTATGACAGAGTGGATGAAGGAAGTTACAACTGAGCCAGCACAGGCCGCAGCTCTTGCAACTGGAATAATAGCAACAGGCCGTGCTGTTTCCAGAACTCCTTTCTCAACAGCAGTAATACTATCTGTATTTGCACTAGTTGGAATCGTTGATGACTTCAAGGCAATGCTAAGCACATACAATATGAGTGTTTAGTCTGTAGATTTTCTGGAAATTATCATATCATAAAGCAATAGGAGTGCATTATATGATTGATTTTTCAGAGAATCTAAAAAAGAGATTTGTTTATTATACAACATTTGATACCGAGTCTGATCCTGCCAAGTGCGGAGAGGTCAGACCAACAACCAGTGGTCAGGAGGTTCTGCAAAGAGAGCTTCTGAAAGAGCTAGAAGAGATTGGTCTTGATGTCTATTACGGAGATGAGAAGGTTGTTATGGCTACACTGAAGGGCAATATTGATGCGCCAGCTATTGGCTTTATTGCTCATGTAGATACAGCTGATGATGTTCCTGGAAATGGTGTTAAGGCCAATGTCATCTCTCCATATAAAGGTGGAGATATTGCATTGAAGAATGATACTCTGATCAAAGCAGATGAAGACGAAGACCTCGCTTTATATGTTGGCAGCGATATCATAACAAGCGATGGAACTACGCTTTTAGGCAGCGATGATAAAGCTGGTGTTGCTATTATCATGGAAGCTATCAAATACCTCAAAGAGCATAGCGAGATCAAGCATGGTCCAGTTGAAGTCTATTTCACACCAGATGAAGAGACTGGCTTTGGCATGGCTAAGTTCCCATATGATAAGAAGCGTTCTTCTGTTTGCTACACAGTAGATGGTGGCAGAGAGAATGAGATTGAAGCAGAGTGCTTCAATGCTGCAACTTTGGATATCACAGTCAAAGGCGTATCTATCCATTTAGGTTCAGCTCGTGGCAAGTTCGTCAATGCTGTTACTATCTTGAGCCAGATTGTATCTTCTCTCCCTCAAGCTGAGAGCCCAGAGGCTACAGATGGCCGCTATGGCTACTATTGCCCACTTGAGATAAGCGGCACTTCAACAGAAGCAAAGCTTGCTGTATTCATCAGAGATTTCGATATTGAAGTATTCAATAAGAGAATCGAGAATGTAAAAGCACTTGTTAATGCTATCTCAGCAATATACAGCGGCAAAGCAGAGATCAAGGTTACTGTAAGCTACCACAACATGGCAGAGGCTAATAAACAGAATCCTAAAGCACTTGAGTCAATCTTTGAAAGCGGCAAGAAGCTTGGCCTGGATCTCTATGAAGAGATCATCAGAGGCGGTACAGATGGCGCAAGGCTTGCAGAGACAGGAACTCCTTGCCCTAACTTATTCACAGGTGGCCATAATCTTCATTCACTTAAAGAGTGGGTAAGTGTCAGTGCTATGAATAAGAGCGCTAATCTAGTTCTCGCTATAGTTGATTATTGGGCAAATTAATGAAGAAAGCGCTCTTTCTCTTACTTCTCTCTTTAGCGATGATGAGTGCATTTGGAGCTATCATATGTGATAGCTCTATAAGCTCTGAGCTGAGCGAGGCATTTGAGAGAGAGTATGAGAGCGCTGCAAATGGCCGAAGCAAAGTAGATATAGCTTTAAGCGGTTATAAAGAAGAGACGTTAGACGATGGTATCTACATTACTGTGCTATGCTCTGAAAACGGGAATGAGATTAAACTAGAAGGATTTTCTTCGACTTTAAATGGTGCTTATGAGTCTATAGCGCATTCACTATATTCTTACCTTTACTACAATACATCACTCTATAGTGATAGCCCTATGATTTTGGATTATCAGTATAGTGGCAGCTACTCTCTGAAAGAGACAGGGCTAAGACGTGGTGAGCGTGTTGTAGTATATGACGATAGTGATAAAGTCAGAGGTGTTTTCTTACTCTCAGATCACTATAGCGGATACGATCTTTTAAAGCCTGTTTATCTTAATGGCGTACTTCCAGGAATGAAAGCAGAGAAGGCATCAAGCTTTGATTGGTCACTTGGCTACGCACTCTCGATCCCGCTCTCTGAGCACTATATCACAGCTTCATTTGGAAACACATCATGGATTTATCCAATGAAGCCATTTCTAACGCTTTTTCTCAACTACAATCAGCTAAGCAATCAATTCTCTGTTTATAGTGGAGTAGGTCTCAGTGCAAGAGCAACGCTTGGAGAGATGTTCAATACCTCTTTTACTTTGTTAGAAGAGGGTTCTATATGTGCTGATGCTTCTCTTTTATTCTCACTTACAGATTTTAAGTTCTATGGCTCTTATTCACTCTACTATGAGCATAGAGCACTCTCTTTCTTATCATGGAAAGTAGGATACACATATACGCCAGGATTGCATGGTGCTCTTATGGTAGCGTTTGGAGGGGACCTATGAAAAAGCTATTCATAATCCTGCTTCTGATTGTCTCTCTTATCTCATGTACAACACTTGGTAAGACAAGTGCTCCTTCTTGGGTCTACTCAGAGCCTAGGATTCTAGGTTCTGTAGTATTTATCGGAAATGGAGAAGGGGAAAGCAAAGAGATTGCGAGAGCTAATGCATATGAAGATGTCATAGCAAAGCTAAGTGATAACATAGGACGCAATCTGGCATCTTTGTATTATAGAGAATTGCTTTCAAAAGGAACGATTGAAGACTTAAGCACTACAGTTGAGGGTGAATATTTCTACAAAGAGGGTGAAAAGTACATTGGCTATGTAATGACTGTAACGCCTAGCAGAGTATTCAATGACTCAAGATCTCCTGAGTATTTAGCACTTCTTGATAGAGAGGCACGTATAAAGAGCAAGCTTGATGACGCTATTAATGCATATAGTGAGAATAAAGATATAGAGGCAATTGATTATACTCTTGATGCTATCATCATCTCTTTGGAAGGAGATGTTAACAACTCTTCGTATCAGCGTGATGCACTCAGAGATAGAGCTATATCATATATATCGAAGATAAAGATCTCTGTAGAGAAGAAGAAAAGCGCTAAAGATGAATGCCGCGTAAGAGTCAAAAGAGATAAAGGCCTTTTCTCTCCTGCTGTTGCCTCTGGCTATATAAAGAGCGAGTATAATGCGCTTAATTCAGATGGAGATGTAAAGAGCGAGTACTTTATATCAAAAACAGATAAGAAAGGCAGATTCTTCTTCAATAGAACAGATCCATATACACTCCTGGATTCTACATATAAATTCATGCCGTATGTCGATGATGCTAAGCTGAAAGAAATTGAAGAAAAGACAGATTCTTCATTTGTAGCTCCGATTTATGAAGCTATAGAGAGTGCTTCAGAATATTATGAGTATAAGAGGAATGTTGATATCTTCTCATGGGCTGTATCGATTTCTTCATATGATAGTCTTGGCAATCTGCTGCCTAAATCGACTATCTATGATCCATTGAATGAACATCTGGAAAAAGTAGGACTCAGCGGCTTTGCTTCTTCAAATGGCTATGGAGACTCAAGCGAAGAAGACTTTGAAGTGCTATCAAGAATCTATCCAGATAAGAAATACTTCTTCGTCTTCCGTACCGGTGTCGTAGATAGCGTTGTATCTACATCATCTTCTTATGTGAAGATAGACTCTTCTCTTGTGCTTTATAACAGAGATGGAGAAATTCTTAAGAGCCGCGCTTATAGTGTAGCGGGGCTTGGTAAGAGCTATGAAGAGGCAGAGCGTGATAGCTTTGAGCGTACTGCTCGCATTGCATCAAACTTCTTCTTGGAAGAGCTATAGTATTTGAATTGAGTTTGACAAACTGAATTTTGTCGATTATAGTCGACAATATAGCTGGTTTTTTATCTATTATAATCGACAAGGGCTGTCAAATGAATCATAATACATTGAAATCTGTCATATTTGACCAACATGAAGTGATAAAGAAGAGCAAAATAGTTAATCGAGAATACTATTTTGATCTCAATGCTAATTATGTTTTAGTCGGACTTAGAAGAGCAGGCAAATCGACTCTTTTGTCTAAGGTTGTACAGGATTTGATTGCATCAGGGACAGAGTGGAGTCAAATCATATATATAAATTTCGAAGATGAAAGACTTTCGGGTTTTTCTCTTGATGATTTCAATGACATAATTGCTATTCAGGCAGAATTAAGTGAAAAGAAAGGATGGTTCTTTTTAGATGAGATTCAAAATGTTGATGGCTGGGAGAAATTTGCCCGTCGCTTAGCAGATTCAAAAGAGCATGCTTTCATAACAGGAAGCAATGCGAAAATGCTATCTCATGAAATAGAGAGCCGTCTTGGTGGGCGATATCTGACGAAATATATAGCGCCATATAATTTCAGAGAATATCTTTCAGCTGATTGTGTTGATTATTCAGAACCATCGATTCTGAGTGCAAAGGGGTGTGGAAAGATAAAAAGAGAAATGGAGTCGTACTTCTATTTTGGTGGTTTTCCAGAGAGTCTGGAACTAATAGATAAGAGAGAGTATGTTTCCAGTGTTTATCAAAAAGTTCTGCTTGGTGATATTGCTGCCAGAAATGGGATAAGAAATGCAAATGGATTAAGTATTCTGATGAAGAAACTTGCAGAGACCGTAAAAGATGAAGTGTCTTTTTCAAAAATGCATAAGACGCTTAAAAGCATCGGACTTGGCATCAGCAAAGATTCTGTCATAGATTATATAGGCTATGCTGTAGAAGCTTTTTTGATTTTTGCAATCAGAAACTACTTTTCTAGATTTGTCGATAAAGAGACAACACCAAAATACTATTTCAGTGATAATGGCTTATTGAATCTTTTTCTTGTCAATAAAGAGCCTCGTTTGCTTGAGAATCTTGTTGCTATCAATTTGTGGAATAAGCATAAAGAGCATTTATATTATCTTAAGTCTCAGAGTCTCGATGTTGACTTCTTTGCAGAAGACACAGGAGAAGTTATCCAAGTTGCATATTCAATAAGGGAAATCTCAGACGAGAGAGAAACCAGATCACTTGTTCAGGCTTCAAAAACAATAAAAGACGCAAAAAGATTCATAATCATCACATACGAAGAAGAGTCAGAGCTGAATATTGACGGCGTGAAGATAGAAATTATTCCTATTTGGAAATGGCTGCTTGAGAACTAATGCAGATTTCTCTCTTTCAGCGCTGTAGTTATAAGATTACTTTCAGTAACTATTCAGTCGCCTAATTTCTGAAATTTTCAAGTTTGTTGCCTTCTATCCGAAGTGGCTCTAAAAAACCAGCTAACAGGTAACTATTCAGTCGCCTAGTTTCTGAAATTTTCAAGTTTGTTGCCTTCTATCCGAAGTGGCTCTAAAAAACCAG
>CAKQJZ010000008.1 GCA_934247875.1 uncultured Spirochaetales bacterium | reverse complement strand
ATTACATGAGTATTTGTTATTGCTGGAATATTTCATTTGAGACATCTATGGAAATATTCTTTTGAGACGCACAAATTGAGATAAGGAAGAATAATCATTCTTTCCAATTTTTCTAAATTGTGCTATCTTTAAGTTAGTTAATATATAGGTTCCCGAGCAGAATATATTTCTGCCCGGTTTTGTTTTTATCTTTGAGTTTTTGTTTTGGAGGATATATATGATTGATATTAAAGAACTTTTAAACGAGGAGAAGAGCCTAGGAAAGAATCCTTTAGTAAACTTCAAAGTCTCTACTTTTGAGAATATAGATAAAGAGCTTAATAGCATTAAGACAGATGAGAAGAAGCTAGCACTCAGAGACAGTGTGCTTCTACTTCTCGATACAACAGAGAAAAACAGCATTCCTCTTAACTATATTGTTGGCAAGATCAAGTTAATGCTAAGCAATCATGAGTCCAATGTAAGACTCAATAACCTTGCTCTTGACTTATATAGCAACAGAAACTGGGACGCAGCTAAATATGTTGCTGAGACAGTCTTAAAGGCAAATGAGTCTGCTAAAGCCCTCAGAATTCTTGCTGATGTTGCATCAGAGAAAGGCAATGAAGATGAGAAATGGAACTACTTCGAGCGCTATGTCAAAGCAGATAGCGAAGACAAAGATGTAGTCATTAAAGTTGCTGATCACTATGAAGCACTTGGAGACAAGAAGAACTCTATGTACTTCTATCAGAGAGCACTCTTAAGACTGGAAAAGAGTGATGAGTATGATAAGCTCGACGCAACTTTCACTAAGCTCTTACAGAATGGCAGAACTGAGTACCACTTCTACTCTTCTTTTATTTCAAGAATCCAGGATAGAAGCAGTGCGTTTGCTATCACTCTTTATAAGAAGCTGCTCTCTGCTTTGCTTACTCTTAAAGAGGAACAGAAGAAAGATGAGAAGACTACAGAATTCAAGAACACTCTCAATAACATCATTGAGACTTCAAGAAGCATCTTGATTCTCAATAAAGAAGATAATGATGCGAAGAAGGTTCTAAGCGATGTCTTTGCTGAAAAGTATGGCGCTATGGCTCGTTTTATTGAGTGCAAGAAGAAACATAATGTCATGACTTCTACTGACCCAGTAAAAGCATGTGATGAGTTTGAGAAGGACATTGCTTATTCAAAGAATACTTATGTGCTTCAGAAAGCTATGAGACGTGTTGGCAAGATTGAAGATATTGAGGGCACACAGGTTAAAGTAAGATACAGCGCTACAGATGTTCAGACTGTTTCACTAGAGTCTGCATATAGCATTCTTGTGCCTCTTACTAACCAGAATATCAAGGCAATCAAGAAAGGCGTACCAGCACAGAAGATCAAAGCCAAGATCATGGCTCCTGGTGGTATCGAGTGGCTTACTAGAACACTCCTCTACTCTTCTACTGATTCAATCTCAACACTCAAAGAGATGAAAGAGGAAGTAGTACCTTCTATTCTTGACCTTACAGAGTGGAAAGAAGTCTCTGAGAAAATCAAAGAGGAAGTAAAAGAGAATCCATATATCAGAATCATTCCAGGCTCTACAGATAGCTTCCAGCTGACTGCTTACCCTTCAACAAGAGAAGAGAAACAGCTCTACATATTCAGATCCTCAAGAACATTCTATGAGAAGGTATCTGCTATTCTCGATGCACTTGAGATTAAGGATATTGAACGCAACAGCGATGCATTCTTGGAGATGGTCAGCTACTTCAAAGCTGCAGCTAGCGACAAGACTAAGAGCTTAGACGTTCAGGTATCTGCTATCCTCACTCTTGATTATGTTGCAGATAAGAATGTTCCAGTTGAAGCTGAAGTTGACTTTGAAGATGTCTATAAGACATTCCGCGAGATGGATAAGAAGGATGTATTTGTAGGCATTGAGAATACAACTATCAAGAAAGAATATATCGATAAGATTGCTGAGTGCGATAAGAACGCAGTCGATATTCTTATCTCAATATTCCCTAAATATGTATTTAATTATATCC
Organism: uncultured Spirochaetales bacterium; assembly: GCA_934247875.1. Classification (GTDB taxonomy): domain Bacteria; phylum Spirochaetota; class Spirochaetia; order Sphaerochaetales; family Sphaerochaetaceae; genus Ornithospirochaeta. Next base: position 41,825 of record CAKQJZ010000008.1, on the reverse strand, counting down.
CAAATAAGATTTATAAGCTTGATCCTAAGAAGTACTATCAGTTCATTACACGCTCAATAGATAACTTCAGAGATTCAATAGCTGCATTCATCTACTTTGCTATTGAAGTTAAGCTTCCTGAGAAAACAATCAAAGAAGCTCATCTTACAAAAGACAGAATCTTCAAGACTGAGCTTATGGCACTCTCTTATCTCGCAACAGCTACAGACAACGCAGATAACAGAAAGTTCAGAAAGCAGCTTGAAAAGGAGCTTATTGATAACAAAGCAATCGAGAGCTATCTTCTCAAAGCAAAGAGAGAAGATATCGATGATGTCAAGAGCTTAGTGCTTTATAACGCTGGGCTAGAAACAACAGAGAAGAACCACTATAAGGATATTATCCTAAAGAGATTCCCTGACTATGATCTAGGAGATAAGACTGTTACTGTAAAGGTCCAGGAAATCAAAGCAGCTTCTGGCTGGCTATGCACAGAGGCATCATATAGAGCTAAACAAGACGAGCTCAAAGACATCCAGCAGGTTCAGATTCCATGGATTCTGAAGGAAATCAACACAGCTCGTGAGCTTGGAGACTTAAGAGAGAACAGTGAGTATCAATATGCGAAAGAGCATAAGAGAGAACTAGACAGAAGAGTCGGAGAACTCACTAATGAGCTCAACACTGTCAGAATCATGAAGAATGAGGATGTACTTCCTGGTCTTGTTGGTTTTGGAACTAAAGTAACACTCTTTGATAACCTAGAAGAAAAGGAAATCATCTATACATTCCTTGGAAGATGGGAAAGCTCTCCAGAGGAAGGTATCATAGATTTCAATGCTCCGATTGGAAAAGCTCTCTATAACCACAAGGAAGGAGAGAAAATAGACTTCCAGATCAATGGCAGAGATTGTAGTTATACAATCAATAAAATTGAAATAATCCTATAAGAAGCAAAGAGCTGTTTCATACCAAAATGAAGCAGCTCTCTTTTTTACCAGCTCATGAATGGAACCATATATACAGGGATATAAGAAATGTCATTCTCTCTTTTCCAGTCCTTTGTATGAACTACATATCTGTTTCCTACTCTACTGCTGAATTTCTCAGAGAAAACATCTAGAGATTTGTGACTTCTGTAGTTTACTGACTTAACTTCAATCGGACAAATCTTATTTCCAACTGAAAGCAAGAAATCTATTTCATATAGATGATTTGAACTCTCACTGGCCATAGTATAATAAAAGAGATCATAGCCTTTTGCTATAAGCATCTCTGCAACAACACTCTCATATACATACCCAAGATTCACATCAAGCTTATCTGAGAGCAATTTATTATAGATAATGTTCTCTGTATAACTCTTATCTTTGAATGCCAAAGTTATAAATAGGCCTACATCTGATAAAAACAGCTTATAGCGTCCAATATCTTTCTCAAGCGCTAGACCTACATTAGGATTATTAGCATGATATGCAATATTAACAGTATATGAACTAATCATCTCAGGAATAAGCACTTGTACTTTAGTACTACTTAAGTTATCACCTGCTGATGACAGAATGTAGCGTGATGCATTGCTGCTGAGACTTACTGGTATGGAATTATAAATATCACCAGAGACACCAGTGGCATCGATTTTAATGAAATCTTCTTCATAGAGCTCAATAATCTCTCTCTTGACTTCATCTACTGATTGAAGATTATTAGTCTCTAAATACTCTTCAACAGCTTGAGGCATTCCACCTATGAGCATATAAAGTCTGAAGATACGCATAAGATTTCTATGCAAACTATTTCCAGCAGCTCTATGGCTCTTGATAAGAGTTTTAATTGTGCTAGCTGTCACATCATCACCGATGGCCCATAAGAACTCTTCAAAATCCATTGGATACATAGATATCTTATGTTCTTCACTTGGAATAAGAATATCTTTTGTATTCTTCTTTATAGATAGCAAAGAGCCTGTCTCAATGTATTTGTATCTTCCATCTTTAACTAAATACTTGATTGCCTGTCTTGCTTTTGGAAATAGCTGAACTTCGTCAAAGATTATTGCAGACTCTTTTTCATATAGCCTAACGCCAGTAAATTGCTGGAGCCTCAAGAAAAAGAAATCCAAATCATACATATCGTCAAAAAGTTCAGTAATCTGTTTGCTTGTATGTGCAAAGTCAATCAGTACATATGACTTGAATTCTTTTTGAGCAAATTCTTCAACTATAGTAGATTTGCCTACTCGTCTGGCACCTTTGATCAATAGAGCATATTTTTCGCTTTTATTTTGTTTCCAATTAAGGAGTTCATCATATATTTTTCTTTTGAAAATATGTTTTGACATAATATATATAACCCTTCTCTATATATATTATAGTCCAAATCCCCATTCATTCAACCGATAAATATGCCCGAATCCCCATTCGTTTAAGCGACAATATAGCCCGAATCCCCGTTCGTTGCTATTTGACTTTGTAATACTTATAGCCTGCAGTTGTTGTTATTGAACTATAATCAGATGAGAATGTACCCCATTTCTGGTTTCTCTCTATATCTGAAGCAACTGAGCCAATATACTTTTCAAGCTCTTTGAGAGTATCAGAGATATCTACATAGAGATCTTTGCCTACAACTTTGATGCTTTGTTTAGATCCATTGATAACAATTGAATCTTTTTTGATCTTCACAGTATTCCAATCGTCACCGACTTCACTTTTGAGTGCGCTCATGACAACTCCAGCGTCCCCTATATTCCTGCTTTTCTCAAGCACTTCAAAATACTCACTCTCTTTTGCTTGATAAGTCCCAGCATAAGGAGCACCACATGATATTAAGAGAACAGCAACAAAAAGATAAACTAATGACAGTCTGAGATTATTCATCTTTCTCTCCATAGAATCTCTTTAAGTAATCACGCTTGAACTCAGTGAATCTATCTTCGGCTATTGCTTCTCTTATTCTCAGAACAAAGTCATTGAGGTATCTTAAGTTATGCTCTGTTGCAAGCATACCGCCAAGCATCTCATTGCATTTGATGAGGTGGTGCATATAGCCAACAGAATACTCTCTGCAAGCACTGCACTGGCAGCCAGGAACAATTGGGCCATGGTCGAATTTATGCTTAGCTTTTTTAAGTACCATTACACCATCATCAGTATAAACAGCACCATTTCTAGCCATACGAGTTGCAAGTACGCAATCGAATAAGTCGATGCCATTCTCAACGCACTCAAGAATGTAATCAGGAGAACCAATACCCATAACGTATCTTGGCTTTTCTTCTGTTACATAATCTGCAGTATAAGCAAGGTATTCATTGAAAGCTTCTTTGCTCTCTCCTACAGATAAGCCTCCGATAGCAATACCTGGAAAATCCATCTCAGATAGAGTCTCAGCACTCTCTCGTCTCAGATCTTTATAGAAGTTGCCCTGAACAATGCCAAAGAGATTTCCTCTGAACTTCTCGCCTAGCCTATTGCGCTCTTCAATGCTGCGCTCTGCCCAGCTTTTAGTAATACGCCAAGCTTCTTTAGCAGCTTTGTAATCAATATTTGGAGGAGTACATACATCAAGACACATAGCGATATCACTACCGATAACGCTTTGTATATCTACAACCTTTTCAGGTGTGAAAATATGCTTAGACCCATCGATATGAGACTGGAAAGTAACTCCACTGTCTTTGATCTTTCTGAGTCCCGATAGAGAAAATACCTGGAAGCCACCAGAGTCAGTGAGAATGTTCTGATTCCAGTTTGAGAATTTATGAAGGCCGCCATATGACTCAAGAACCTCAAGCCCTGGACGAAGATATAGATGGTATGTGTTTCCTAGTATGATCTTATAACCCATATCTCTGACAGTATCATGATAGATGCCTTTTACAGTTCCATTTGTACCAACTGGCATAAATGCTGGAGTTGCAACTTCTCCATGAGGAAGAGAAAGAATACCTAATCTTGCTTTGGAATTCTTATCGCGTTTTAATTCTTTGAAAATACTCATATCAACCTACTAGAAAGTGAAATAACAAAAGATAGAATTGCTGTTACAGCTATTGGCAACACAACTGTTAAATAAGGAGCAATAGCACCTTGATGACCAGCGATTGAGAATACCATATCTGCAACATAATATACAACAGCAATAGATAAAGACTCGATTATTGAGAATAGAAGCACATTCTTCTTAAAAGAATAATTCATTAGCACTGAAATAAGCATCAGCGTAAATATCGCAAGCGGCTGAAACGCAGAGCGATAGTAATCTGTTGCTTTTTCCTGCCATTGCGTCCTGTCAGCGCTGTATAGCCGCTCAAGGTATGCTCTAGCATCTCTTCCATCCATAGTCTCAATATTGAGGTTCTGGCTTTTGAACAGATGGATAGGCATATCGAAATCTGGTTCTACCCACTCAGTCTCAATACGGGAAGAGAAGCTATCATCAGATAAAGAGTAGATCTTAGCATTTTTGAAGTGCCACTCGTCGTCGATATATTTAGCACTATCTGCCTCTAAGCGCATTACGATCTCTTCATCATTGGCTTTTACAAGCACAGGATCGAATATCTCTTCTCTCTCGGGAGAGAAAGAATGAGTATATATGATATATCCATCGTCTCCTTTCAAGACTATGTTTCTCATATCCTGTGTTGAAGAAAGGCCAAAGAGCTCAAGCTCAAGCTCATTTTTATCTGTAGTAGCTTTATTCAGAAATTGATCTTGATAAACCATACCGATCAAAGTAAGTATTATCCCAAGCACTATAACTGGAACTCTTAAGCGCCATGGAGAGAGCCCAGCGTTCAATAGTGCTATACGCTCATTATTCGCAGATAACGTTGAAAAGAAATATGTCGTTGCAAATAATAGAGATATTGAAGATACAAGCATCAGATACTCAGGAAGGGAAAGCGAGAGATACAGCAATAGACTCTTAAAAGGTATTCCACCTCTCATTATCTGGTCCATCTTCATGAATAGCTCAACAGCAGCAAGCAGCAGCGCAAAGATCATGATTGCTACAAATGCAGTTTTCAATATAGAGCTTATAATGTATTTGTCTATTATCTTCATCTTGCCTTCCTGAAATATACCAAAAGAATAGCTGCTATAGCTCCAATAATCAAATCAGGGAGTGCTATCAAAAGATATGGAGATGATTTTATAGAGAAGATCTCAAGCTGAACGCCAAATAGCATATACCAGAAAGCAACAGCAACAAGCAGTGAAATTGCAAAGCCAGTCAGCTTTCCATATTTGACTTTCATATTTGATAGAGGCAATGTGATAAGCGTTAAAAAGAAACATGAAAGCGAAAGCACAAATTTCTTTGCAAGTTCTGCTTTATAGTATTGGCCATAGAAATTAACAGGATAAGAACCTCTGGCACTATATGAAATATTTGCATTATTGAGGTCCTTTAAGAGTGTATCTTCACTCTCTTCATTATCCATATATCGCTTCAATGAGGATGAGAGCGATAAGAGTATCTGATGGCTAGTTTCATTGTAGCTAGCTCTGTCTTCGCTCTGTATAGCATCTCGTTTTTTAATAGCTTCATAGAGTTCACGAGAAGTCAGATTGACAGGACTATTTGAAGTCAAAGACGGAATCTGGTCTGAGAAATCAAGATAGAAAGTAGCTTTCTCTGCACTTGAAAGGCCGAACTCGCTTAAGTCTGTAGTGCTGTTAAGAAGTATCTGAGGCTTATCGAGCGTCAATGAGTATATATAGTTTGAAGGGTCGATAAGCTCCAGCTCTCCATGCTCCGATAAAACTGTCTTATTGTTATCCTTCTCGCCCTTACTCATCAAAAGCAGAGCATATACATCTCTGCCATCTGTCTTTCCATTAGAGATCACATAGCTTCCAACTGTATTAGTGCTATTTGATTCAAGTTCAAATGTAGGCATCTCAGCCATAAGATAAGCAAGCTTATCTCTGTACTTAATGCTTGATAGCGGATGAATTACATCAGCAAAGATGAATGTAATGACAGACATTATCAAAGAAATTAAGATCAGCGGCCTATATATATACTTAGATGGGATTCCACAGCTTCTTATAGCTAAAAGCTCATTGGTAGATGAAAGATCTCCAAGAACCATAGAAGATGCAGAAAGTGTTGCAAATGGGATTGTATATACTAAAAACTGAGGCATTGAGAGTGCAACCATATCAAGCATAGATAAAAAATCTATATTCTTGAGTAGTATCTTCTGCACTAGAAGCAGTATTGAATTGACAAAGAAGATTATGAAGAAAAACAAGAATGATACAGCAAAATCAGCTATATATTCCTTTTCGATATATCTTCTTAAAAGCGAGTATTTCTGCACTCTCTAAATATACCACAAAAACTAGACGCCTGTAGAGCCAAAGCCTCCAGAGCTTCTTTCAGAGTCTGCAAGCTCATCTGATGCGACAAACTTTCCAAGCGTAACTGGCGCGACAACGATCTGCGCAATACGGTCCCCGTTTCTTACAGTGAATGGAGTATCTGAAAGATTAATAAGAATAACCTGCACTTCTCCTCTATAGTCGCTGTCTATAGTGCCTGGAGTGTTGAGTACAGTAATGCCATTCTTCAGCGCTAAGCCAGATCTGGGACGAACTTGGATTTCATACCCTTCTGGGATCTCGAATTTAAGTCCAGTTCTGATCAGCTTCCGCTCAAGAGGATTAATGACTACATCATGTGAAAGAAACGCTGAGACATCTGCCCCAGCGCTTCCTTTGGTTTTATATACAGGAGCAATAGCTCCATCTTCTTTTAAAACCTTGATAGTGACCATATCACTCTTTCTTCTCATCCTTAGCAACATCAGGCTGAGCATCGATATAAGAGAGGTTCAATCTGCCCTGTCTATCGATTTCAGTAAGCTTAACATCAACTTCCTGACCAACAGAGAGAACATCAGAAACATTCTTGACTCTAGTTCTAGCAAGCTTTGAGATATGGCAGAGGCCTTCCTTGCCAGGAAGAATCTCGATAAATGCACCGAAATCTACAATTCTCTTAACTACACCATGATAGATCTTACCAGCCTCTGGCTCTTCGATGATTGAAAGAACAAGCTTCTTTGCGCTCTGTGCTGTAGCATTGTTCTTACCATAGATCATTACAGTTCCATCGTCCTCGATATTGATCTCTGCGCCGCTTGTCTCTGCAATGCTTCTGATAGTCTTTCCACCAGTACCGATAACAGCACCGATCTTATCCTCAGGAACCTTAAGAGAAAGAATCTTTGGAGCAAGCTCAGATACCTCTGATCTAGGAGCTGCAAGAGTTGAAGTCATAATGCCAAGAATGTGCATTCTGCCTTCTTTTGCCTGCTGAAGTGCCTTAGACATGATCTCTGGAGTAACACCAGCAATCTTGATATCCATCTGGAATGCAGTAATACCGTCTTTAGTACCAGCAACCTTGAAGTCCATATCACCAAGGTGATCTTCTTCTCCAAGAATATCAGAGAGCACAACATACTTAGAATAATCTTCACCTTCTGTGATAAGGCCCATAGCAATACCAGCTACTGGCTTCTTGATTGGAACACCTGCATCCATAAGTGAGAGACAACCACCGCAAACAGATGCCATTGAAGAAGAACCATTAGATTCCATGATCTCTGAAACTACTCTGATTGTGTATGGGAAATCTTCCTTCTTTGGTACAACAGCCTCAAGAGCTCTCTGAGCAAGGTGGCCATGTCCGATTTCACGTCTGCCAGTTGTAAGTCTTCCGCACTCGCCTACTGAATATGGAGGGAAGTTATAGTGGAGCATGAAGTTAGAGTATGACTTCTCGCCGTCGATTGTATCGAAGAGCTGCTCATCGTTTACTGTACCAAGAGTTGTTACTGCAAGAGACTGTGTCTCACCACGAGTGAAGAGTGCTGAACCATGTGTTGAAGGAAGAACACCTACTTCACATGTAATAGGTCTGATCTCTGTAACCTTTCTTCCATCAGTTCTTACGCCATCATAAAGAATTGAATGACGGAGAATCTCATACTCCATATCTTCAAACATCTTTGCAATCTGGCCAGGTCTCTTATCATCTTCTTCGATAAGCTCTGCAAACTTCTCACATACTTCCTGATGAGCTTTCTCAAGAGCTGCATATCTGTTCATCTTGCCTTTTACGAAAGATGCCTCTTTCTCAAGTGGGTATGCAAATGCCTTGACAGGCTCGAGCCAAGAAAGATCCTCTTCCTTGATTTCCATTAGTGGAAGCTTCTCTTTGCCGCAAAGCTCTCTCATCTTCTCCTGTGCAAGACAGATTTCTGTAATAACTGGCTGAGCTGATGCAATTGCGCCAAGCATATCGCTCTCAGAAACTTCTTTAGCGCCGCCTTCAACCATTGTAATGCCACCCTTAGTACCAGCAACTACGATATCAAGAGATGCTGTAGGGATCTGCTGGAATGTTGGGTTGATAACATATTCATCTCCGATCTTTGCAACTCTTACAGCTGCGATAGGACCATAGAATGGAATATCGGAAATTGTTACAGCACATGAAGCTGCATTGATTGCAATAATATCTGGTGTGTTGACCATATCTGTAGAAACTACAGTTGGAACAATCTGGATTTCTCTTCCAAAAGCCTTATCAAACAGAGGTCTCATAGGTCTATCAATAAGACGAGATACGAGAATCTCTTTATCTTTAGGCTTACCTTCTCTCTTTAAGAAGCCTCCTGGAATCTTACCTGCTGCATAATACTTCTCATTGTATTCTACAGATACTGGAACATAGTCGATAGGTTCACTTGGAGCTTCACCGCAGCAAACTGTTGCGATAACAGCTGAGCCTGCATAATGTGCATAAACAGCACCATTAGCCTGCTTAGCAATTTTACCAGTCTCGAATACTAATTCATCATTGCCAATCTTGACTGATATGGTTGTTAAATTTGACATAATTACCTTCTTTCTTTCTTTTTTGTTCTTTTATTTGTTCTTAATGCATGAAAGCCAGACAAGGCTGGCTTCCATCTATTAAAATTATTTTCTGAGTCCGAGCTGCTCGATTAATGATCTGTACTCGTTGATATCTCTGTTCTTGATATACTTGAGAAGTCTTCTTCTCTGTCCAACAAGCTTTAATAGACCACGTCTTGAAGCATGATCCTTTGGATTTACCTTGAAGTGATCCTGAAGGTCATTGATTCTTGCTGTAAGAAGAGCAACCTGTACCTTTGCATCTCCTGTGTTCTTCTCGTCAGCACCGTACTTAACTACGATTTCTTTCTTCTGCTCTGCTGAAATCATAATTTTCTCCTAAAAAAATTGAATCTAGCTGCATCCCTTCGTTACACAGCTTAGCATAAGGAGTGAAAACCAGAGAGTCATCTTTGATCTCTGCTCTTCCTTCCATTCTGCTTCTGTCTTTCAAGACTAAAGCTGCTTCATAAACTCCTAGTGGCGGTAAGAGCTGATGAATAGAAGTTTTGCTGAAAACCAGATCTCCAGAAGTGGACCTGTAAGGTATTGGCACAAGGTCAACTCTGTAGTACTGGCCGGAAAGCTTAAGAAACTCTTTAAGCTCGCCTAACCTTATAATCGTTCTTAAGAGAGTTGAAGAGATTCTCTCTCCCCCCTCCGTAAGAATTGGTTCAACTATATCGACCTTTACATCTCTTCCGCTTTTAAGAAACAGATCTTTAAGGTCTGCAGCTTTTGCAGCTGAGCTTGGATTTCCAAACTGGAAGTCATTTCCAACTACAATCGCTTTTGGGCAGCATAGAGCATTTAGCATCTCTATAAAACCGCTAGCACTTATTTTACTGAACGAAGTAGAAAAGTCAATAATTACAAAGGAATTAATGGAAAAAGAAGCAACATATTCTGCTCTGAGTCGCAAAGTATCGAGCGCACCCTTAGCCTGAGACTTTGGATTGATTGAAAATGAGATGACCATTGCCTCATCTGAGCCTGTCTCATCTCTGTTTTCTATGAGGCGCTTGAAGATCTCTTTGTGTCCATTATGAACACCATCAAAGACTCCGATAGCTATAGCGCATTTCTTATCTTTCTTAAGACCACTCTTCAAAAGAGAATCAAAATCAAATATCTCCATCAAAACCTCGAAATGACCTTATATTTATTATCCTTCTTCTCGCCAATGCCATAAAGATTCTCATCAAAGTACAAATAACAATAAGCCTTATCTCTATTGCTATCGCTTAATACAGCCTTATTGTTTATATACCCATTATCAATCTCTTTCTTATAATATGAGTCCAAGCAAACTTTTGAGAATAGATCTGTCTTATCTAAAAGCTCAAAACTTGAAGAATTAACATCTTCTAGATTGAATGGACCGAGCTCTATGCGCCTTAGTGCAATAAGATGCGCACGCTTATTGATTTTTTTAGCTATATCACGGGCAAGAGACCTTATGTATGTTCCCTTTGAAACAATCGCATCAATTACGCCTACTCCATTCTCATATGAGAGTAGCTCTATATGCTCTATATAGATGTCACGCTCTGGCATTTCTACATCATGCCCTTTTCTTGCCTCTATATATGCACGCTTTCCATCAATGTGGAGTGCTGAATAAATCGGAGGTGTCTGTTTCTGTGCACCGATAAAAGAGTCAGTCGAGCGCTTTACTTCATCATATTGAGGGATATCAGATGTAGCTATTACCTCACCTTCTGGGTCTAGCGTATCTGTCTCTTCTCCGAATTTGATAGTTGCTATGTATCTTTTTCCAAAAGAAGAGAAGATCGGATTAAGCTTAGTAGCATTTCCAATCATTACCAGCATCAAGCCAGATGCAAACTTATCAAGCGTTCCAGCGTGCCCGACCTTCTCGCCTCTATTTTCCCTTTTAATAGAAGAAAGCGAAGAGAATGATGTGATTCCTTCGCTTTTATCTACTACTTTGAGTTCGAACTTACTCATTGATCTCTTTCATTGCCTCTGAGATAAGATTGTTGATTCTCTCTCCTTCCTGATATGAATCATCACGGAAGAAATGAAGAACTGGAGTATTCTTTGTTCTCATAACTGCAGAGAGCCTTGACTGGATGAATGCTGATGCCTGATTCAAAGCCTTAACAGACTTATCTAGTCTTCCATCATCATATAAAGATGATACAAAGACTTTGGCACTGGCATTGTCTGCGGAAAGCTCAACTCTAGTAACGCTAGTCAGCGTAGATAGATTATGGTTCTTGATAGCGCCAGAGACTATCAAAGAGCTTATAGACTCTAAGATCTTAGCCTCTAGACGCGCCTGTGAAAACTCACTCATTAATATTCAATTTCCTCTTAACTTCTTCTGTATCAACGATTTCTAGAATATCGTTAACCTGGAGGTCCTGCCAGTTCTCAAGTCCGATACCACACTCATAGCCTTCGCCTACTTCCTTAGCATCATCCTTGAATCTCTTGAGAGAAGAAATCTTGATCATCTCTTTATTGATCTGGATAGAATCTCTGATTACTCTTACTAGGCTGTTTCTCTTAACTTTGCCTTCAAGAACATAACAACCTGCAATTACGCCGACTTTAGGAACCTTGAATGTGTCTCTGACTTCAACTTTACCGATATCGATCTCTTTGATCTCAGGAGATAGCATGCCTTCCATAGCAGCTTTGATATCATCAACAACATCATAAATGATATTGTACTTCTTGATTTCAACTTTCTCCTGCTCTGCAAGCATCTGAGCTCTAGGTGTTGGACGAACATTGAAGCCAATGATGATTGCCTCTGAAGCTGCAGCAAGTGTTACATCGCTTTCGATGATAGCGCCAGCTGATGCTCTGAGAACATTGAGCTTGATTTCGTCTGTTGAGAGCTTCTCGAGTACGCCCTGAAGTGCCTCAACTGAGCCCTGTACATCACCCTTGATAACGACATTGAGGTTAGTAACCTGGCCTTCCTTGATCTTCTCATTGATATTCTCAAGAGTGATCTTGTTTCTGCCACTTCCTTCTCCAAGTCTCTCAAGTTCCTGTCTCTTAGCAGCAATGCTTCTAGCCTGCTTCTCATCTTCAGTTACCTGGAACGGATCGCCTGCGCTTGGGATATCAGATAGACCGATGATCTCAACTGGATCTGATGGACCAGCTTCCTTGATCTTCTTGCCCTTATCATCAAACATAGCTCTTACGCGGCCTGAGTAGATGCCTGCTACATAGTAGTCACCCTGATGAAGAGTACCCTTTTCAATTATTACAGTTGCAACAGTACCTCTGCCCTGGTCAATACGAGACTCAAGAATCTTACCAACTGCGCGGCACTTTGGATTAGCTTTAAGCTCAAGCATTTCAGCTTGCAAGAGAATAGTATCCAATAGATCATCGATACCTTGTCTCTTTAGAGCAGAAATCTTGCAGTAAAGTGTCTGACCACCCCACTCTTCAGGCATTAGTCCAAGCTCTGAGAGCTGCTGCATTACTCTATCTGTATTTGCTTCAGGAAGGTCACACTTGTTGATAGCAACAATGATAGGTACTTTAGCTGCTTTAGCGTGGTCTATAGCTTCTTTAGTCTGAGGCATAACACCATCGTTTGCAGCAACTACAAGTACTACGATATCTGTAACCTGAGCACCACGCGCTCTCATCATTGAGAATGCTGCGTGTCCCGGAGTATCCAGGAATACTACATTGCCCTTACCTGGAACACTTACTTTATATGCACCGATATGCTGAGTAATACCACCAAACTCACCAGCTGCAACGTTAGAGCTTCTGATTGCATCAAGAAGCTTTGTCTTACCATGGTCTACATGACCCATGATTGTGACAATTGGAGCTCTTGGCTCTAGATCTGATTCATTATCGCTCTCATCTTCGATGATAGTCTCATCATATAGAGATACAAGATGTACCTGACAGCCATACTCAGAGCAGATGATTTCTGCTGTGTCATGGTCAATCTGCTGGTTGATAGTTACCATCATACCCATCTTGAAGAGCTTAGAGATGATATCAGATGCCTTGAGATTCATCTTCTTAGCAAGGTCAGCTACTGTGATATTCTCCATGATATCAATCTTGCTAGGAACACTTGCAAGTCTCTGCTCCTCTCTCTTCTTCTTCTGATAAGCAAAGTCCATCTCTTCGTCTTTTTCATAACGATTCTCATGGTCTTTCTTCTTGCCACCTGGAACAAAGTTCTTGCCCTTAGTCTTCTGATTGAGCTCAACAGGAGAAGATGGGTTCATTGCGTTCATTCTGCCGCCGCTTCTTGGAGCGAATCCATTTGGACGGTTACCATCGCGTCTGAATCCTTCTCCAGCTCTGCCCTGGCTCTGGCGATCGCCTGGAGTATAGCTCTGACCAGCTCTTGGCATCTTGCCATCTCTCTGGAATGGTCTGTTGCCATTGCCGTTGTTCTGGCCATTTCTAGGAGCATACTGGCCTCTCTGTCCATTATTTCTCTGAACAGGGCGACCACCTACAACTCCTGCAACACGTGGCTTAGAAGGAGTTGCTTGCTGGCCTTCAACCTTCTGACCTGGAACAGGAGGAAGGTTCTGGCTTTTGATGATTACCGGACCATTATGAAGAAATGAATTGAGCCTGGTATTCTCAGGAGCCTTAGATGTATTTCTTAGATAAGAAGTACCATTGATGACATGCTCTTTAGAGTAATCCTTCTTCTGAGTAGGAGCACTATCTTCCTTCTTCTTTTTCTTATCGTTATCAAGATTCAATGGAGGCAGTGAGCCTTCAGGCTTTCTGATGATCTCAGGAGCCTTAGGTGGCGCAAGAACATCCTGAACTGATGGAGGAGCTTCCTTTACTTTTACAGTAATAGGAGACTTTCTCTTCAGAACGATCTTCTTTTTCTCTGTCTCAGCCTCAGCATTAGCATTCTCCTCGACATGTGCCTTTGGAGCTACAGGAGATGCCTGATTGCTTCTCTTGATTACTTTGACTTTTACATTGTTCTTTTGTGTTTCTTTCTCTTCAGCCATAGTACCCTTATCTAAATATTATTTATCGTTTTCTAATCTTACTCAAATTCGAACTCTGCACCGCAGTTAGGACAAACAGTTGTACCAGCAGCGAGAACAGTATGACAAACAGGACACTCGAATTCTGTCTCTTCTTCGCCTTCATCGAACTCTACGCTATTCTTAACAGCATCGATCTCGTCTTCAGAGAAGCCCTTCTCTTTCAGTTCCGCATCGCTGTAATCGAAGAACTCTTCAACTGACCAGATATCTGCATCATGAAGCTTAGTAATAAGATCTGCTGAAAGGTCTAGCTCTGTAATAGGAGTCTCATCTTCAGCAATGCCAATCTCTTCATTAGTAAGCTGGTGAGCCTCTTCCTTAACTTCCTCTTCTTCTGGTTTGAAGAGATTATCGACACCTTCATAGATCTTCTGTGTCTCTTCCATTTCCTTGAACTGAGCTTCTGTCTTGACTTCGATATTCCAGTCGCAAAGCATCTTAGCAAGCTTAACGTTTACGCCGCCCTGTCCAATAGCTATGCCCTGCTGATTCTCATCAACAATAGCAACTACATGCTTTGTATTTGGGTCGATAGTGACAACACGCTTTACCTGTGCAGGGATAAGCGCATTTACAATGAATACGAGAGGATCGTTTTCATAGCGGATAACATCAATCTTCTCACCTTCGCACTCATTCATAATAGTCTGTATTCTGAGTCCCTGCTTGCCTACAGTAGTTCCAACTGGATCGAGGTCTGTCTTCTTTGTATCAACAGCAACCTTGGTTCTGATTCCAGCGTGTCTTGCAATAGCCTTGATCTCAACATCTCCATTAGCAATCTCAGGAACTTCAGACTCAAGAAGTGCTTTGACAAACTCTTTAGAAGCACGAGATAGAAGCACTCTTACGCCTCTGCTCTTCTTCTGCATTCTGCCATCTCTGCTGCCTCTCTCTACGATATCATCGCCTCTATCTACTTTCTCAACATAGAACTTCAGCTTTTCCTGGATATCATATGTCTCTCTTGGAGACTGGCCACGGAGTGAGAAAAGTGCATCAGTGCCTTCAAGACCGATATTTACCATGTAAGAGCCATCCTGATTAGCTCTCTTGATCTCACCTCTTACAAGAGAACCTTCCATAGCTTTTGCATCTACATATGTCTTATCATTGTTGTACTCTTTTACAACCTGCTGGGATCGCTGCTTAGCAGACTGAACAGCTGAGTACTCGAAATCTCTAGGATTGAGAGGAATCTCAAGCACGTCGCCAACCTCTACCTCTTCGCCGCCGAGTTCCTTAGCGTCATCAAGAGCAATCTGCTTTACTGCATCATACCAATTCTCTTCAGCGACAACTTCCTTAACAGCGAGAACTTCAACGCACTTGCTGCCATTCTCTTCTATAAATCTGATAGAAACATTCTCATCTGTTCCGAACTTTCTTTTATAAGCACTCTTAAGCATATCTGAGATAAGAGACTGAACTTTCTCTTCAGTCATTCTTCTCTCGTTGACCATTTCATTGATTTCCTGAGTTAAATCAAGCATTTCTGCCCTCCCATCTGTATTCTAACTTAGCTTTTGCAATATCGCTAAAAGGAATATTTATCTCTTCCCCGTTTACATTCTTATCTTCAATCAAGTAATCAGAAAGAGTAACGCTGTCTTTATCACTCTCTTTGATTTTACCAACAACATAGCATGAGTTAGAGATAGAATAGAGTCTTACATCACGGCCAGTGAAAATCGAGAACTCAAGGAAGTCCTTGAAGTTTCTCTGCAGTCCTGGGCTTGTTACTTCAAGCGAAAGATCTCTATCTCCAAGAATTACGCTATATCTTGGATATATAATATTATAAGCAGCTTCCAAATCGTCAGTATTGATCTCATGATCTCTGCTGTAGAGGACAACGCGAAGAGACGCAGCGCCTCTCTCAGAGTTCAGAAGCACTTCAACTGTCTCAAAGCCAAGAGAGCTTGTCAAAGCCTTGATATCTCTATAAAGCTCTTTTGATGACAAATCGTTAGTTAGCATATTACTCCAATTCATAAATAAAGGGACCCATTGCTGGTCCCTTAGATTACTCTAAATAAACTATGCATAGTTAAACAATTATTTGAGTTGTTGTCAATATCAGAGCTTCTTTTTTAGCTCTGATAAAAACATAAGCGCTTCAAGAGGGCTTGATGAGTTGAGGTCAAAATCCCTTATCTCTTCGATTACCTCATCTTTTTCACTTGAAGTTTCATTATCACTATAATCTGCAAATAGATTGCCTTGATCACTATTGAATGATGAATAATCTGCAAACTGCCTCTTCTGAAATGAAATAGCTTCTTTTATCACATCTCGAGGAAGACCAGCTAAGCGAGCTACATGTATGCCGTAAGAAGATGTAGCAACACCCTCTTCTGCTTTTCTTAAGAAGATTACATTATTCTTCTCTTCTTTGACTGCCATATGCAGAAGTGCAATTCCTGAAGTATCGAGCATAGTAAGCTCATGGTAGTGCGTCGCAAATAGCGTTATAGAGCCAATTAGCTTCAGATAATTCATTATTGCATAAGCAATAGACATTCCATCTTGAGTGCTTGTTCCGCGTCCGATCTCATCCATTATAACTAAGCTTTTTTTAGTTGCTGAACGAAGGATTTCTGCAGATTCACTCATTTCAACTAAAAATGTTGATTCACCTCTGGAGAGGTTATCGCTTGCGCCAACACGGCAGAATATCTTATCGATAATAGGAATAGAAGCAGATTTAGCTGGAACGAATGAGCCCATATGAGAGAGAAGCGATATAATCGCAATCTCTCTTAAGAATGTTGATTTACCTGCCATATTAGGACCAGTAATCAAAGCAAATCGTGATTTCTTAGTTGAGAATGAATTAGGTATATATTTGTCTTTACCTGTAAAATCCTCAACTACAGGATGCCTGCCGTCTACTATCTCAAGCTCTCCCTCTTCTTTGAGTTCTGGCCTTATATAATCTTTTTCAATAGCAAGAGAAGCAAGAGAAGAATAGAAATCAAGAAGCGTTATTACTTTTCCCATTGCTTCTATAGCCAAATAAAGCTCTGCAGCTTTATCGATGAAAGCTGAGAATACAGCTCTTTCTCTTTTTTCAGCTTCTATAGAAGATGAAGTTATGGCGCTTTTGATCTCTTCAAGCTTTTCAGTTGTGAATCGCTCACCGCCAACTAATGTCTGACGTCTAATGAAATAATCTGGCACTTTATCAAGCTGGCCTTTAGAGACTTCAATGAAAGCACCTATAATCCTATTCTCTCCAGCTCTCATAGTCTGGATCTGAGTCTCTTCTTTAAGAGATTCAATATACTCTGAAAGCTTTTCAGAGCCATGATTTATATAATCTCTATATTCATCAAGCTCTTTATCATAACCACTGTTGATTATAGTTCCCGCATTGTTGATATTAGTGCACTCTCTGTTTATGCCTTTTATGATTTCATCAGAGAATCTGATCACATCATCAAAACTTGATGTGATATCACACTCTGTAAGCGAGAGGTATATCTCTTTATTCTCTATAAGAGAGAAGAATGATATAACGCTCTCAGCTATAGCAATCAAGTCGCGCGGCGTAGTGCGCTTCATAGACGCTTTGACAGATAAACGCTCCAAATCTGAAGTGAGTGAAAGATACTTTCTGACTCTATCAAGCTCTTCTCTATCGCGAGTGAAAGCATCGACCCAATCAAGACGCTTATTGATTTTATCTGCTTCTCTTAGAGGATGAAGTATCGCGAACTTAAGGAATCTGGCACCAGAGCTGGTCTTAGTTCTGTTGATTGAACCGAAAAGAGAACCTTCAGTTCTCCCTTCCTGCAGAGATTGAAGCAGCTCTAAGTTTCTTACAGCAGCGCTATTGAGAGCCATATACTCCTCTTCAGTTACACGCTCAATAGCACGAAGCTGAGGAAGCTCTGATTTAGCATTGTCTGATATGTAGCCTAGAAGAGCACCGATAGCACATAAGATAGGATCCTTCTCACCTATTCCAAACTGTCTAAGAGCTGCAGAAGAGAACTGACGCTCAGTCTCTTTCTTTCCATCCTTCAGTGAGAAATACCAAGAAGGAAGCTTTGAGACTATAGCACCTGTGCTTTCAATAACACGTCTGAATTCCTTTTCAGAAAAGAAGCTATCATCTTCGACTAATATTTCTTTAGGCTTAATCGATAAAAGCGCTGACTCAAGATTTGAATAATCTTTAGTAAGCTCTAAGTCTCTTATATAAAATTCACCTGTTGAGATATCACTCCAAGAGAGATGGATGCCTTTCCTATCCAAATAGATAGCAAGCACATAAGATGAAGATAGAGAATCGAGATACTCATCATCTACGACAGTTGCAGGCGTATAGATCTGCGTAACTTCACGCTTAGCTAGCTCTCGAGGGTTGTCAAGGTCTACGAACTGCTCACATAGCGCAACTTTGATGCCTAAATCCAATAGACGCTTCAAATAGTTTTTAGCTGCATGATAAGGAATACCGCACATAGGCACAGCACCTCTATGCGTCAATGTAAGATTCAAAAGCTTGGATACTTTTGCGGCATCTTCATCGAACATCTCATAGAAATCGCCTAAACGGAAAAAGAGCACCTTATCCTGATGCTCTTTTTTTATTTCCTTATACTGACGCATCATAGGCGTCAGCTTCTCATTCTTTTCTTCCATAATCATCAAAACAGAGAGGTTGTGATAGCCAGAACAATCTTCATTCCAGAACCAGCGCGTTTATCGCTATGGAAGATATATCCAGGCTCCCAAGCAAAGCTCTCACCTGATCTAAGTGTAGCATTCTTTACTAGATAAAGTCCAAGTGGGAAACCAGGAACTTGCATCTTGATGCCAATGCCACCTGCAAAATACCAGTTGATATTGCTGAACTTATTAAGCTCTTCAAGCTCCTGAAGTGCACCAGTTGCAGATACAAAACCTTCAAGTGCCATGACATTCTTAACAAGAGGATATGTCAGCTCAACCTGGTTATGCCATAGGAATGTATTGTAATAGAACTCATCTTCAGAACTTGTAAAGCCACGTCCGATATTCATTCCATCGATATACAAGAGCTCATATCTTGTAGCACCATCATGTGGATCGTACCAGCCCCAACCATCATTATTCCAGAACTGAGGAAGAATGAAGCTTGCGTTGGTAGTACCTGAGAGAACAATAGACTTCTTCTCATTATCTTCATTTGTGAAGCTTACGAGTGCATGGTAAGCAGATAGCGAGAAGCTTAGCTGGTTATAATCAGATAAACCACCTAAGAAGCCACCTGCATATGTGTAGCTTGCAGATACCATATAACCTTGTGTTGTATTCTTCTTAAGGTCTCTTGCATCCCAAGTCAAAGATAGCGAGAGCTTATTTGAAAGCTGCCAGCCATCATGATATTTCTTTATAAGCGACTCATAAGGATCATAATTAGAATCATATACAGCATGGTTAAGTCCAAGTGAGATTCCGCCTGAGAGAGTCAAAGAACCAGGATTCCATGCAAATGTATAGCCAGTGTTATAGCCAACAGCTACTCTATAGTAGTCGTAGCTCATCAGATTAGATGGAGATGGATTGACTTTCAGGTTGTACCAGTCATTGGCATTAGTGTAGCCAAGCGGGAATGTGACTTTATCTTTATCTCTTCCATTGTAGTAATCTGAGTGTGGATTCTTCTGAAGCACATTGCTTCTTACGTTTCTTTCAAGAGAAAGAGAGATTCCATTAGACCATCTCTTATCTCCGACCCAATCATCAGAAAGTTCCAGAGATACCGACTGTGTAGTGGGAGAAAGTGTTGTGGAGATGGAAAGATCCCTGCCAGTGCCGAATATATTCTTATCTGACCACTGGAGAAAGCCAGATACGGGAAACCCATCCACAGTGGATCCGAATGTTGCGCCAAACTGGAGCTCCATCTGGTTGCCTTCCTCTACAATGTATTCAACAACGACACCATTCTCTTCACTGCCTTGCTGAAGGTTCATCTTGATATTTGAAACAAGAGAAGTATTCATAATATTCTGCTGGCTCTTTATAGCATCAGCGCGTGAAAATACATCTCCGACTTTTGTTACGACTTCGCGCTCAAAGACATATGGCTTAGTCTTTGTCATGCCAGAGATTATTACTTCTTCAACGACAGCCTGAGAACCCTCTGAAATAACAATAGATACATCAATAGTACCATCTTCATTTCTAGTCTCATAAGAATTGAGGTTTACGAAGATATAACCATTATCTGAGTAGAGAACAGCGATATTCTCAATAAGCTTTGAAATCTCTTCTCTATTGAAAGCTGATCCTTGATGGATAGCAGATGTAGCTAAAAGCTCATCTGTACTATAAACATTGTTGCCTTCAATTGAGAGCTTTCCTAGAGTATAGTATGTACCCTCTTCTACTTTGAATGTAAGTGAGAGATATACTACATCTTCAGATGATTCTGTCTCAGCTGTAACAACATCAACAACTTTGGCATCTGGATAGCCTTTAGTTGAGTAATATGAAACTATAGCTGATTTATCATTTTCAATATTGGCTTCCTGATAGTTTCCTGAGTTGAAGAATGACTTAGCTTTAGTAGTCAGAGTCTTATTGAGCTCTTTAGCTGTAACACCGCTGATGCCATCATAAAGAATCTCACGAACCTTGAACTGGCGGCCCTCTGTGATATCATATGTCAGATGAATCTTATTTGTATTTTGATCAAGAGTATATGAGGCTTTTACAGTTGCATCTTTATAGCCTCTTGAAAGGTATGTAGCTTTGATATCTTCAGCGTCACTATCGAAATTGATGACTCTTACATATGAATCTACAGTGATAGACTGAGCATCAAGAATCGTCTTACGCTTAAGCTTGCTGTTTCCATTTATATCGATAGCTTCAACTTTTGGGTTCTCAAATATATGAAGAAGGAGAACTAGGTTCATATCATCCCCTTCTGCTTGAGCTTCTCCATAGAAGTAGCTTAGCCAAGGAGCATCATAGAGCGACTCACTCAATGCGCTATATAGCTCAGCTGAGTATTGCTGCCCGATGTATTTTGACACAATACTATCGACGCTCTTTGAAGAGACATTCTCAAGTCCATCATATTTAATTGCTGTTATTGTCTTTCCATTCCACCAATCATCAGCAAAGAGAGGAAATGAGAGGAACAATATCGATAATAGTATTAACAAAAACTTTGAAAATCGATTCATCTTAAAAATACCTTGAACACATTTTAACAGAATATATAATTAAACTCAAACTCTGACTAAGATTTTGGTTTTTTCATATTTGCTTACAGCAAGAACAGTTAAGCAAATATTAATTGTGTAATTATTGTGAAGAGAATAAAAATCAGAATGTTAGGCGCTTAGAGACAGAGAAGCCAAAGCCTTCGAAGATTGAGTAGAAAGTCAGGTTCGTAGGCTTAGTGAAGAATGTGAATGTACACATAGGATTATTCCACTCAACAGAGAACTCACTATCAAGAACCAGATCATCAGATAAGAATGTATGCTTTGAGTAGCTCTTATCATACGATGCTGAGAGATGAAGAAGTGTCTGAAGATAGATATCAGGCCTTATGTACTTTCCGATATATATGCTAGTTCCATCCATATAGCGAGCCATTGGAGATAGCTCAGAAGAAGCGCTTGCAAGTCCGCTTAAAGCAATAGTATCAGTAATGATGTTGCTCACGATATTTGAGTGCAATGAGAATACATCAAGTCCAAGAGACTCCTTGATTGATTTATCAAGACCTGTTGTATTGTTCTTGAAAATACCAACACGCGAGAGCACATCAAATGACGCTGTAACTAAAGATGCAACGCGAGTAAGGGAACTTTGGCTATATGTTGCTGTTGGAAGTATTGCCTGTCCAAGTATCTGCATTATCTCATTGAGAGGCTTAGCAGGAGATGATGAGAATGAAGGATTGATGTTATCAAGCTTGGAATCCTGAAGAGAGAGATAGATATCTACCTGCTTGCCATCGCTATCGAAATCTCTCAGCCTTGCACTGAGATTCACAATAGGATCAAGGCTCTTAGTATTTTCCTCGAAGTGGATTGATCCCTCTGTGATATAGAAGTACTTCTGTATATAGTAAAGCTCTCCACTCCTTATATTCAGATCTCCGCCAAGTACCATTCCATTCTTATCACTACTATAGAAATCAAATTTAGTATTATTAGCCATAAATGCTGATAATATAGGAGTTTCTGACAGAGGCATTATGAACTCATTATTTGAAACAAGCTCAATTTCAAAGTCATTGCTGACTTCAACGTTCAATGGTTTGAACCAAGCTGGGAGCTCTCTCATTCCCAGTGAGAGAACAGCATCTTTTATGCGCATATTGCCAGATGAAGCAACAACGCCAGTAACATTGTCTATATGGTAATGACCTGATGCCTTACCAATGATATCTATATTGGAGTTATAGACAGGAAGTCTGAAGTTCACATACTTTCCTTCATCTAGATAAACATCAACTTCATATGACTCAAATGACAGTGCACGTCCGAAGTTGAGTTCAAGAGAAACATAGCCAGGAGTTCTTTCATTAGTCTCAAGGTCAAGCGCTGTGAGATTAGTCAAGTTGGATGTGATTACATTGTCCCAGATTATGAAGTTTGCATTATGCAGTATGATACGCTCTCCTGGAACCCAGAATAAATCGAACTCTGCCCTATCGCTATCTAAGTTGCCAAATAGAGAATAGCCATCTTCTCTCTTTATCAGATCAAGTTCTCCGCGGATATAAGAATTATCATAGAAGACCAAGATAGGACTTGGGAATGAAAGATTGGCAATAGATGTTGCAAAGTTCTTGAAGTTGATCAGGAAATCCCTTCCAAGAGGATTTGATTTATCTGACTTTAGATTGAATTCTGCTATTGGCATCAGATTGAAATCGAGATCAATCATTCCGCTTGATAGATCAACTGAGCCCAAAATAGCATCGCCAGA
Organism: uncultured Spirochaetales bacterium; assembly: GCA_934247875.1. Classification (GTDB taxonomy): domain Bacteria; phylum Spirochaetota; class Spirochaetia; order Sphaerochaetales; family Sphaerochaetaceae; genus Ornithospirochaeta. Next base: position 18,904 of record CAKQJZ010000008.1, on the reverse strand, counting down.
GAGCTTGAGAAGCTTATCGCTATACAAACCTGTAAATGAGCGATAAGGCGCAATCAGAGAGTTATCATAATTGACTGAATTGATTGAACCACTGAATGTGATTCCGTTACCTTTATTCTTATAGAGAGTTCTCGACATATCATACAAAGTCTTCTCTTCTGGAAGATCTACAAGAAGCGATAGTGAGAATGCTGCGCTATATGTTCTATCTGTATGCTCTAATAAAACTGAGAGATTGGCATTATCAAGAGATAAAGTACCGAGAGTTGAGTCAATATAGATTTCGTCGATACCAGCTTTTATAGTATCTGTCGTGTAGCTTATATCTGAAAGCGTCAATGACTTCGCATCTACAATGATTGAGCTATCAAAGCTCTTAGGCGAGTTGACTTCATCTTCGCTTGTAGCTTTGAAAGAACCTGAGAAAACAAAGTCATTTATGCTCTTTCCATTACCAGTAAGGTTTATTCTTCCAATAAGCCCATCCTGATTAAAGCGTGAGAGATTGAGTTTCGTACTAGATAATAGACCAGAGAATCCAGCATCGTCTTTGATTATTGAGAGATATAGATTCTCTCCGTTATCGAGGTTATCAGAAAGACCAAAGAGTATAGCGAACTCTTTGAAATCAAGGAGGAAGTTGCCACTAAGTGGATTGAACTCAGAACTGATAATGCTGATATCATTGACTCTGACAGAGTCATTATCACCTTTGACTTTGAATGAGATATCTGGGCTTCCGTTCAATAGCGAGATGTTGTTTATATTGAAGCTATCGCTCTTGAGTGCAAAAGCCTGCTTAGCAAAGTCAAAGCTGAACTCAAAGTCTCCATCAATATATGAAGGCTCTAGATTAGGATTTAGAAGAATAGAAAGATTCTCAACATTCAGAATAATGCTCAAGATATCATGCCATGAGAGATAGAAATCTATCTCAGGGTTATATAGAGCAACATTCTTCTCTTCTAAGTTTACGTTTATATCAAATGGATAGAAATTTGATCCAGCGACTAACTCAGCGTAGCTATTTATCTGATTCTTTACTGAAAGATTCAGAGATCCGCTCATAGCTGTATTCTCCAAATATGGAGTAGTGACTCTGAAGCTGTATACTCTCTCTCCGCTTATAGCCAAATCAAGATCAACATAATGCTCGCCGCTCTTGGTATTTGAAAGCACAAACTCACCATAAGGAAGCATATTGGTAAAGTCTATTCCACCATTGAAATATGCTCTTAAGAAATCAGAAGTAATAGCACCTTCTTCAATGTTTAGCTTATCTTCTGAAAGCGAGCCATTCATTGACGTTGCTAAGTTGAATGAGTACTCATTGAATGCAATGGAATTAAGTGCAAAGTTGAATGATACAGGGCCAGAGAGACCAAACTTCGCACTCTTATCAAAGCTCAAATCAAAGCTGATGCAGCCATTGAGCTTAGTTTCATCGCTAATGTAAGAAGCAAAAGCACTTGCATAGCTTGAGATAATCGGAGATAAAGACGATAGTGAATAGCCTCTGAAATCCAAAGTACCTTTAAGCCTATTATCAAAAGAGAGAGAAGATAGAATATTGCTTCCTAGCTTGACTTCTCCGTTAAAGCCTTCTTCTCCACCGCATATATGGACATAGCCACTCTCACTGAAGAATGGAGATGAGATATTATCAAGCATCAAGCTTAAGCTATCAAGCGAGAAGCCATCACTTAAATCAAGAGAGGAAGAGAGAGCTAAATCTGTCTTAATGTAATCAATATCTTTATCTCTCAATTGCACTTCAGCGCTGCTCTTTAAATCAATATCTACTCTCTCACCGACTCCAAATGAAAGCATCAAATCACGTAGACTTGCTTCTTCCAATATTCCATCACTTAAAGAATTGAGAGCACTGGATGAGAGCTTATCGCTCTTTATCATGCCACTCTTAGCTTTAAGTGAAACGCTTGCATTAATAGCATCAAAATCAACTAAATCCATATCGCTATTAAGCTTTCCATTCTGTAGATAGACTAAGAGATTATCAAAATCCTTAGTCAGAACGCTTATGCCACCAAGAGAGAGCACATAATCTTTATAAGAAGACATGAGTGCATTTGTCTTCAATGAGTATGTATCATCGCTGAAAGCGAAAATAAGGCCATTATTTTCAAGAGTCATATCTTCACTCTCAGCAAAGAGCTCTTTAAGAGAGAGCGTGAATGGGATAGTCTTTAAATTGAATGATGTAATATCGCTGATTGTTGATTTGAAGAAAAGCGTGCTTACTGAGCCTTTATAGCTTTCATATCCAAAATCCAAAGTGCCAAGCTTCAGATTAAGCTCTGCACTCTCTTCTATATTCAAACTGAGTGCACTATCGCTTAAATGAGCAGTTATGCCACGTTCATTGATATCCAAAGCTGGAATATTGAGTGAGAATGATGAGCCTTTAAGTCCATAATTCCAGTCTAGGCTGAGCTTGATATTCTCAATATTCCTATCTTGCCATTTAAGATTCAGATTGAAGATATCAAACTGGATTCCCCATTTCTTAAGAGCATCAGGAATCTTGAAGCTAATATCATCATCTAAAGAGAGGGAAGTATTTGAATCTTGCTTTTCACTGCTCTTTTGAGGAACTATCAAGGTACCATTATCAACTGTAATCTGAAGCAGATCGCCTCTTCTGACAAGGTATGCAATCAGCTCAAATAAACTCTTTTTAAGAGTTACTTTATCTGCTTTGAATAAATCTTCACCTTTATACTTTATAGATAGGTCATTTATGAATACGCCTTCTTTGAAGTTCCTATCCATATGAGAGAAAGAAAGCTCGATATCACTATCAATATTCTCAATATTCTCAAGCAGCCTATTAGCAGCAATAAGCGTCGGGCTTGTCATATTGAGGCTTATGATAATAAAGAAGCCCACTAGTGCAAACATTATTGCAACTGAGACAGATATAAGAATAGTTGATATCGTTGCGTGGTACTTCATTTTCTTTAGATTATCACATTAGACAAAAAAGAATAAACTAACAAACTATGCTTTTAGTGCAATCAATATTTGTGCTACTCTAAGCATGAGGTAAGAAATGAGAGAAGTATTGAAGAATTTCATCGTTTTAGAAGGTCTTGATGGTGCTGGAACCACTACACAGAAGAAAGCAATTGAAAATGAGCTGAATGCGATGGGATATAAAACATACTCTACACATGAGCCAACAGATAATCCAATTGGCAGAGTCGTCAGAGATGTACTTCAGAGCAAATTCAAGACAACTCCTGAAGCTCTCGCTTATCTCTATACATCAGATAGACATGATCATCTATATAATAGTGAATATGGCCTTATAAAGCATATAAATGACGGCGAGATCATCATTGCTGACCGCTACTTCTTCTCATCTATTGCTTATCAGTCTGTCGAGTGTGATTTTGACTTTGTCACTATGATCAACTCACCATTTCCATATCCAGAGCTTGTCATCTTTGTAGATACACCAGTCGCTGATTGCTTATCAAGAATTGAAAAGCGTGGAGAAGAGAAAGAACTATTTGATAAAGAAGAGTTTCTTACAAAAGTCAGAAACAACTACATTGAGACATTCAAAAACCTTCCACCTGAAGTTAAGTTTCTCAAAGTAGAAGGCTCATTATCAATCGATGAGATCAAAAGCGCTGAACTTGAGTTCATACGCTCAAATCTCTCTATTTTATAAGCATTGCATCTCCATAGCTGAAGAAGTGATAACGCTCTTCAACTGCGTGGCTATATGCTCTCATTATGTTTTCTTTGCCTGCCAGAGTTGATACAAGCATCAATAGTGTTGACTCTGGTGTATGGAAGTTAGTAAGAAGCTGATCAACGAATTTAAACTTATAGCCAGGATGGATGAATATTGAAGTATCATCTTTAAGCTTCTCAATGACGCCCTCGCTATTAGCAGCGCTCTCAAGTGTTCTGACGCTTGTTGTGCCTACAGCTAGAATCTTCTTTCCTTCTTTCTTTGCTTTATTCAGCTTATCAGCAACTTCCTTTGAAATCTCATAGCTTTCTGTGTGCATATGATGATCTTCAAGATTCTCAGTTCTTACAGGAAGGAATGTGCCAGCACCGACATGAAGCGTTACTTCAACTACTTCAATTCCCATAGCTTTGACTTTATCTAAAAGCTCTGGAGTGAAATGAAGTCCTGCAGTAGGAGCTGCTACAGAGCCCTCTTTTTTTGCATAAATAGTCTGGTATCTTGTCTCATCCTGGAAATTGTCATCTCTCTTAATATATGGAGGAAGTGGTACATGGCCACATGAGAGAAAGAAATCTTCATCAATCTGAGAAGAGAATCTAACATCTCTTGTATTATCTGCATTCTCGCTTACAATCTCAGCACTAGTATAGTATTCACCCTTTAAAGTAGAGAAAGCATAGCGCTTGCCTACTCTCTGCTTTTTCGATTTTGTCACCATCGCTTTCCATGTGCCGTCGCTATTCTTTCCTAAGAAAAGAAACTCAACAACGCCACCAGTTTCAGAGGTTCCATAAGTTCTGGCTTTTCTTACTTTTGAGTTGTTTACAACCATTATTGTGTTTTTATCCAAGAATGAAGGGAAATCCTTCATCATAGAATCCATATATTCGCCGCTGGTCTTATCTAATACCAGCAATCTATCGTCTCCACGTTCGCTTGATGGCTCTTGTGCAATCAGCTCATCTGGGAGATCAAAATAAAAATCCTTGGTCAGCAATTTTCTTATCCTTTATGCCTAATAGCTCATAGGCTTTATTTGTTACGCAGCGTCCTCTGCTAGTTCTTTTCAAATAGCCCTGTCTCATAAGATATGGCTCGTAATAGACTTCAATAGACTCCGCAGCATCATTGATTGAGGCAGCTAAAGCTTCAAGCCCGACAGGTCCTCCGTCATAGACATTTATGATAGTTCTGAGAATATCTCTATCTGTTTTATCAAGACCATATGCGTCTATTCCAAGCTTATCAAGCCCGATATCTGCCATCTCTGTTGTAATAGTTCCATTACCAACAATAGTCGCAATATCCCTGACACGACGAAGTATTCTATTTGCTATACGCGGAGTGCCACGTGCGCAGCGTGCAATCTTCATAATCGCATCATCTGTAATCTTAGTATTCAGAATGCGAGCAGAACGGGTAATGATCTTTGCAAGTTCCTCTGGAGGATATAGATTGATTTTGATAGGAATGCCAAATCTATTCTCAAGAGGCTTAGATACAGCACCAGCTTTAGTTGTTGCGCCAATCAAAGTAAATGGCTCAAGCTCGATTCGCATCGTCCTCGCAGCTGGTCCCTGCCCTATTACCCAGTCTATCTTGAAGTCCTCCATTGCAATATACAAAAGGTCTTCCATATTCTTTTTAAGTCCATGTATCTCATCAATGAAGAGAATTGAATTTCTAGAGAGATTGGTAAGGATGCCAACAAGATCCTTAGGCTTTTCCAATGCTGGCGCACTAGTAAGCTTTATCTCTGTGCCCATCTCATTTGCAATAATTGATGCAAGTGTAGTCTTGCCTAGTCCTGGAGGACCTTGAAGGAATATATGATCCAGAGCTTCATCTCTTCGCTTAGCTGCGTCAATGTAGATCTTGAGATTCTCTTTAAGCTCCTCCTGACCTTGGAAGTCTGAAAGATATTGAGGGCGGAGAATATTCTCCTGTACTTCGTCAGAGCGCTGGAACTCAGGCTCAACAGTTCTGATATCCTCATTCTCAACTTCAAAATTGTTCTCTTCTATCATCCAAGTCTCCTAAGAACCAGAGGCAGAAGCTTTTCTTCTATCTTTCTGTCATCCATTCCAGAGAAAAGCAGTGAATTCTCATTCAAAGCCTCATCGATTGCACGTCTTACCTGTTTTCTATCATAGCCCATTTCGACGAAAGAACTAACCATATCTGTAAATCTTTCGCTTTTGCCTGCTGCTTTCTCTTCTTCAGCTCTCTCTTCAAGCACAAGCACATTCCTTAGCTGCAATATAAGCTTCTGTGCTGTCTTTGCACCAAGACCTGGAACTTTAGAAAGTGATTTGACATCACTTGCATCGAGATAAGCCACAAGCTTTTCAACTGTGATGCCAGAGAGAATCTTAAGTGCGCCTTTTGCACCAATGCCAGGCACAGTCTGTAGCTGATTGAAGCAGAATCGCTCCTTATCGTCAAAGAAGCCAAATAGCGTCATAGCATCTTCTCTATGCTGTAGCACAGTCAGAACTCTGACATCTTCCTTTTTGTCGCTAGGAAGCGTAGAGAACTTTGATGCGCTGTTTGCAGATACTTCGATATAATATTCAACTCCACCTGGAGTCAGAACTGAAAGTGAATTGGGATTTACTTCTACAAGCTTTCCTGTAATTGCATTGATCATAGTTTTAGGATAGTTAAAAAGGCAAAAAAGTTCACTACTATTTGACGTTGTTATGAGTTATGTAGCAAATGCAATCCGCTAAAGCATCAGCAGCATGGTCAGGTCTTGGTACCTCTTTGAGCTTCAATATCCGCCTTACCATATCCTGAACTTGCTCTTTTTCAGCATTGCCTACCCCTACAACTCCAAGCTTAATCTCTTTTGGAGAATAGAGATAAGTCTTAATATTCATAGATGAGAACTTATAAAGTGCTGCTCCTATTACTTTCGCAACAGGAATAGCAGATGAAATATTCTTTGTGAAGAAGATATCTTCAATTGATACAACATCAACTCTATACTTAACTGCAAGAGACGCAAGATCTTCTGCAATTGTATATATGCGCTTCTGGATATCATCTTCAGCTTTGGTCTTTATAATACCGTAAGAAACAGGCTGGTATTTGCCACTCTCATAGCGAATGACACCCCAGCCTGTATTCTGTAGTCCTGGATCAACTCCAAGAATAATCAATATATTACTCCTCAGCCTCGAAGTCGTCTGGAAGCTCAAGGTTAGTTGAAACCTGCTGAACATCCTCAAGATCTTCAAGCTTATCAACAATGCGGAGAACCTTGTTAGCCTTCTCACTGTCGAGTGTTACTGTCTGATCTGCGATCTTCTGTACATCAGCGCTATCCTGCTCAAAGCCTGCTGCCTGCATAGCTTCAAGTACTGAAGCAAAATCTGCTGGAGATGTTGTTACTTCAATAACGCCATCTGATGTTGTTACATCTTCAGCGCCATTCTCAAGTGCAGCCTCGAAGATCTCTTCTTCGCTGTATTTCTCACCATCATATGTGATTACACCCTTAGTCTGGAACATGTAGCTTACGCAGCCTGTTGCACCAAGAGATCCACCGAGCTTTGTAAGTGTAGATCTAACATCTGCAGCTGTTCTGTTCTTGTTATCTGTAAGTGTATCTACGATGATTGCTACTCCGCCTGGAGCATAGCCTTCATATGTAAGCTCATAGTATGTGCTTGCTGCACCTTCACCACTTGCTTTCTTAATAGCTCTTTCAATGTTGTCTTTAGGCATATTCTCAGCTTTAGCTTTGAGAATAGCTGTTCTTAATGCTGCATTAGAGTTTGGATCAGTTCCACCCTGCTTAGCAGCTACTGTGATTTCCTTAATAAGCTTTGTGAACTTCTGTCCGCGCTTTGCATCTGCGATGCCTTTTGCATGTTTAATTGTTGCCCATTTTGAGTGGCCAGACATAATAAAACCTCTTGATTAAAATAATATCTCTGAAAAAATACCACAAACAGAAGCATATTGCAATATGGATGAAAAAATGAAAAGAAAAAAACAATTCCTTAAAGAGCAAGAGCTAAGCGTAATATAATATGGTCTAAAACCAGCATTCCAGCCTCAGTTAACGCGAATCTATCAGCGCTATTTACATACCAAGTGCTATCTAGCGTAGATATTGCATCACTATATTGATTATCAAAATCAAAGTCGAAACGAGTTTTGTACTCGTTTTTATCTATTCCATCCTTAACTCTCAGCTTCAGCATCAGGTATTCTTCTTCTGCTTCTTCATTTGTTAGTGGATAGCAATTGATATCTGCACTATTTATATAGCTAAGAACATCTTCGCTGCACCTTGCGCTTATGACGCGCTTATAGCCAAAGCTGCTCTCTGCACTTGCACCAAGCCCTATATATTGCCCTAAATTCCAATAGAGCTCATTATGAATGCTTCGCTTTCCACGCTTTGCAAATGCGCTTATCTCATAGTGTTCATACCCAAGGCTTTTCAGTAAGCTCCAGCCATTTGTAAGAAAAGAAACTTCTTCTTCCTCTTTAATAGGATGAAGCCTCTCTAAAAGCGGAGTACCCTCTTCAAACGAAAGACAATAGAATGAGATGTGATCAGGATTATATGATGCTATCTCTGAAATATCTGAAAGCGTATCAGCAACGCTCTCGCCAGGCACAGCTGTGATTATGTCTGCATTGAAATCAAAGGGGGATGCAGAGAGAATCTCAAGCGCTTTCTTTGATTTTTCAAGCGATGCGTTTCTGCCAAGCGTCTTGAGCGTTTTCTTATCTAAAGACTGAATTCCGATTGAAATACGTGTAGCTTTGCCATAAAGCTTCGCTATTTCATCACTCACATTCTCAGGATTGAGTTCAACTGTGACTTCGTCAGGCACTCCATGTATTTCAGCTGCATCTAGAAGCTCTGCAATCCTATCTATGCCAATCATGCCTGGATTTCCGCCGCCAATGTAGATTGAGTAGAATCTCTTGCCCCACTCTGCAGAGACTTCTTTGACTGCTTTTAAAAGCATATTGAAATAAGAATCAATGTAACTTCTGTCTTCTATTGAGTAGAATGCACAGTAGTCGCATTTCTTGAAGCAGAATGGAATGTGTATGTATAGCGCTAATGGACGAGAATAATCTATGCCTTCAATCATTTGTCAAATAGCGATTCTATTCTATTAAGTGGCCAGAACCTGCCAACTACACGGCCATTGATTCTATCTTCTTTAACTGGTCCAAAGTACCTGCCGTCATATGAGTTATCTCTATTGTCACCAAGAGGAAGGATATACCCTTCTGGAACATATATGCCATTTTGATAAACAGCATTTTCTGCGCGCAGCGACATATCAGAGAAATCAAGTTCAGCTGCTTCATCTGCCTTTGACGCTTCAAACTGGTATAAATCAAACTTATAGTCATACTCTGTCCCTGCTATAGTCTGATAATCTTTCTTAATCGGATCTGGTGCAATGCTCATAAGATTCTTCTCATTATATGCTGTAAGCTTTCCAGCAGCGATCAAGCCAGGATATAGTGTGCTATCTATAGATCTATTAGGACCTTTAGAGAGATTGTTATCAGCTCTGAATTGCTCTTCTGTTATAAATGATGCTGTGCCATTAGGCTTGATATCGACATTGCCTTTATCAAACTTGACAACGTCTCCGCCCATGCCGACAGCACGCTTGACATATAGCCTCTCTCTTGGGTTTCCATCTTCATCTTTATCTATATTTACAAGAGACAATGTTCCCATATAGACAACTTGGGAAAGCACATCGAAAACAGGACCTTTTGAATCATACTCAGGGTTGTAGAATGTTATGATGTTATCTCTCTCAACTCTGCGAGTATCTCTTGCAACCTTCTTGCCAGCAGGATATAGCTCAATGCCATATGCATCTTTATTTACTACTACTCTATCTCCAACAAGCAAAGTAGAAACCATTGAAGGAGATGGAATAACAAACAGCTGGAATAGATATTGATTTATTATGATAACCCAGAAGATAGCGAATAAGAGCGCATCAATCCAGCTCCAGATCTCTCCTAGAACTGTCTTCTTCTTGCTCTTCTGGTACTCCTTCTGAGCTTTTTTCAGTGTTAAACGACGAGACGCAAAGTTCTCTATTTTTGTGAAAAAAGAGTCCATATAGCCAAAGTACCCTATCCAGCCTTTGTTGACAAGAGATTACTAAGCTTTTACCTTTATCGTATGAGAAAAAAAATCGAGCTTCCAGAAGTTGAAGAAGTGAAGCTTCCTCACATTCTGGGTATGAGACCTGGTCTATATATATCTATTTTATTTGTAATCTGCATCTTGCTTATATTCTTCGCTTTATTCATGCTTCCAGGCATTTTGTCAGATAGTACCTTCATCTCTTTTGATATCAAAGGAAGCAATATTGCTATCTATGAAGATGGAAGCTATCTAGGCTCCTCTGAAGGCTCTGTGTATAGATCAAGTGCTGGAATTCATGATTATGAATTCTACTATAATGACTATAAAGTCGGAGAAGAGAGAGTAAAGAATCCAAAGCATATCTTCTTTACTCTATTTCATAGAAGCGTTAATGAAATCACTCCAGAGCTAAGTGCAGATGCAAATGCAAAAGCAGCTATGAAAGCTGAGTTCGTAAAAGACGCAGAAGCATGGACTAAAGTCTATACTCATAGTGATTCTTATAATATTCCGCCTATCTTCACTTCTTTTGCTGAAAACATAGTGCTCTTTGGCATAGATGACTTTGATGAAGAGCTGATATATGGAATCATGCATATAACTTCAAAAGAGTTCTATGATGATTACTTAAGCGCTATAGAGTATTTAAAACGCAACAACATCAACTTTGATGATTCAGCTTATATAAATACTTTAGACGCTCTCTATAACGGAAATGGAATAAACGAGAAAAAAGATGCAGACAAGAATAGCTATGATGCAGCAATACGCAATGGCTTTGCATATATTGAGAACTTTGAGAACATCTCAATCGGAAGAGATCTATTCAACTCATCATATCCAGAGACTAACTACTATCCTATTACTGCTAATACAGATAGTTTTGCTATTGCTTTAAGAACTGTAACTGAATATGAATATGCACTCTTTGCTGAAGAGAATCCTAAATGGGCTAAGAGCAACCTTGATAATCTTATTTCCGAGGGATTAGCAGATTCAGATTATCTATCAGGCATTACGCTTACAACTGCTTATCAGTCTATGAAGCCTATCAGGAACATAAGCTATTATGCGGCGCTTGCTTATTGTGATTGGCTAAGCGAGAAGAGCGGAAAGCACTATGCACTACCAAGCGAAGATGAGTGGTACGTAGCTGCAAAAACAGCAAATAACACTTATTCAAAGTCGTTGATGACTATCAGCAGCAACAGCTCCTCTCCTATTTCCATGCTTGGAGGAGTCTGGGAGTTTACTCGAGATGAATATATCCCGCTTAAGCGTGTCTTTGGAAATGACTATTCATCTCCATATGATATAGATGATATCATCATCAAAGGCGGCAGCTATATCGACAGCAATATAGATATTGAAAGCATCGGCGTAATAGATAGAGCGAAGACAAGTGAGTACGTTGGCTTCAGGGTAGCATTATATGAGTGATTCATTTAAGTTGATTCAGAAAAACAAGAAAGCATATTTCAATTATGAGATCATAGAAGAACTTGAGTGTGGCATCGCACTTCAAGGCACAGAAGTCAAATCTATACGCGAAGGCAAATGCTCATTCTCAGATAGCTATGTAATAGCAAAAGATCTAGAACTGATTCTGATTGGTTTCCTGATCCAGCCATATAGCCATGGAAATATCTACAACCATAAAACAGATAGAAAGCGCATACTCCTTGCTCATAGACAGGAAATCAAGAAATTCCAGAGAAAAGTAAATGAGAAAGGTCTTACAATAGTTCCGCTTGAAATCTATTTGAAGGGAAACCTTGTTAAGATGAAGATTGCACTTGCACGTGGTAAGAACGTACACGACAAGAAAGAAGCAATCAAAGAAAAAGATCTCCAGAGAGACGCAAGGCGAACACTCAGAGAGCTGAATTCTTGAAGTAGCTCTGGCCTTGCAGAATGAGGCCATTTAAAAGCACACTCATCTCATCGACGCTTTCCTTAAAGCCATTTTTGATCCAGACTTCGATTACGTTCACAGCTCCGCCGAGTATGTAATAGTATAAGAAGGTAGCAGCCTCTTCATCGATATTGAGCTGCTCTGACCAATTCTTAACAGCAGATGGAAGTGCATAGAGAAATACGCTTCTGATGAAATTCTTATTCCCTGTTTCAGTGAAGAACAGAGCACACATATCACTATTAGCTTTAACGCACTCAAGAATCTGACGCATGATATCAGAGACAGATGAGATTGATTCTTCATCTATCTTTATAGATGAAATCAAAGACTCCATGAAAAGCCCTTCAATCTCGCTTTGAAGATCTTTAACGCTTTCATAGTGTGAATAGAAAGTGTTTCTATTGATTGAAGCTTTGTTGCAGATTTCTGAAATTGAAATCAGATCGAGAGGCTTCTCCCATAAAAGAGATAGAAGCGCAGCTCTTAGCCTCTCCTTTGTCTTCTGAATTCTAGCATCCTGTTTTGTGCTCATTTTCTACCCAAGTGCTGGAGGTGGAGGGATTCGAACCCTCGTCCTAACAATCCACCCATAAACGTCTACGAACATAGTCTCAATTCTAATCTTAGATATAGCGCAGCAATGAGACTAGCGTAACTATATAGCAGTACTTAAAGTCCTCTAAATATCAGCACATCTATTTAAAGCAAGTCCCCTAAGGTGAGGATAAAGCGCACCAGGAACTTAATGCATCTCTATCCAGCTATCACTGCTTACGCAGCAAGAGCGTATGCTTCGTCAGATACGAACTCGTCGTCTTCTTTCTTTGCATTTAATTTGTTTTGCCGGTTTTACAAGTCAGCTCTTGGTTCGCAATCTATGGCATAGCAAAGCCAGTCGAAACCAAAACACCCCCGTTTTCTTGAATATAATAATTTTAGCTCAAATTAGCAATACAAACTGTTCGTTTTTATACATTTTTAATCTAATTTGTATGTTTTTTCAGATATTCATCAAAAGCAGTAAAGAATGATAGCAAATCATCATATTTAAGTGCAGCGTTCTTATCTATGTATGTAGAATCACGATTGACAACTACTATCTTACCGCCATTCTGATATGAAATATATGGAAGAGATGCCGCAGGATTCACAACAAGAGATGAGCCTAGAACCAGAGTAAGATCAGCTTTTGCAAATGAGATCTCAGCTTGCTTCAAGACGCTCATGTCTAAGTTCTCTCCATAGAATACGATATCAGGCTTAATAACGCCTCCGCACTCTTTGCAAACAGGAACCATACCACTTCTCACCTGCTTTGCAATATCACTATAAGTGTAATATGAGTTGCAGCGCATACAGTAGCCACGAGATAGCGATCCATGGAGCTCATAGACCTTCTTTGAGCCAGCTTTCTGATGAAGTGCGTCAATATTCTGAGTGAATATTCCTTCGCTAAGTCGTCCTCTTTGCTCTAAATGCGCTAGCACTTTATGGACAATATTAGGCTCTTTATCGTCTAAGTTATAAAAGACATCTTTAGCCCAGTTATAGAACTCTTCAGGATGTGCTCTGAAGAATGATATATCCAGAAGAGACTCAACGCGCATATGGCCATAGTTCTTTGAATAAATGCCACTTGAGGATCTGAAATCTGGGATACCAGATAGTGTCGATATCCCAGCTCCTGTCAAAACAACAATCTTCTTCGAGTTTTCAAAAAGCTCTACAAACTCATCAAAACTATTCAATTACATTGCCTCTGAATGTATTTCCAGATAGTTCATCTGCATATACATTCACAATCTCGCCTTCATTAAGAGGACGATTAGAACTTAATGAGAAATAGTTATTATGTGCATCACGCGCAAGATACCTATCTTTATCATCTCTGCTTATGCCAGTAATAAGTGCACGAGATGAGAGAGGAAGCATAGCTTCTTTGATTCGCTTCTGTCTCTCAATCTGCTCATTGATAAGACGCTCCAGACGCTTGATCTTCACGCTCTCATCAATCTGACCATCCATAGCTGCTGCACGAGTTCCTTCGCGAGGATTGAAGTAATACATGAATGCTTCAGTGCACTCCATAGCTTCCATCATAGAAAGAGTCTCTTCATACTCTTCCTCTGTTTCTGTTGGGAATCCTGTCATTACATCTGTTGCAAGAGTAAGAGATGGAATCTCGCTTTTCATTTTATTTACCAGCTCCAAGAACTTCTCACGAGTAGTATGCCTGTTCATAAGCTCTAGGATTCTTGAAGAGCCTGCCTGCATTGGAAGGTGAATATGCTTGCAGATTTTCTCATTATCTCTGATTACTCTAATCAGATGATCTGAGAAATCCTTTGGATGAGGAGACTCAAAGCGTACAAACTCGATGCTCTTCATATATGGTGTGATAATCTCAAGAAGTGTTGGAAAATCTACAGCACTTCCATTGTATTCAGCTTTATATGAATTAACATTCTGACCTAACAAAGTGACTTCTTTTACATTCTTAGACTCTAAGAAGCATATCTCTTTGATAATATCTTCAACACTTCTAGAGACTTCTCTGCCTCTTACATATGGAACAATGCAATATGAACAGAAGTTGTTGCATCCATTCATAATAGGCACATAAGAAGAGAACTCGCCTTCTTTATAATATGAAGTCGTGAATTTATATTCCTTATCTTCTTTTAATGGAGAACCTAGAATGAACTCAGGTATCTTTGCTTTCTCATTTGTCCCGATTACCATATCAACAAAAGGAGCTTCAGCTTTAAGTTCCTCTTGCATACGCTCAGCCATGCAGCCAGTAACTATCAGAAGCTGCTTTTTCTTCTTCTTGATTCCACTGAAGAAGCCAAGACGCCCCCAGATTCTATTCTCTGCGCTCTTTCTGACAGAGCATGTATTGATTATTACTGCATCTGCCTCTTCAGGCTTTTCAGTCCTCTCTATCCCCTGCCCTTGCAGCATAAGCTCAAGCGCATTGGATTCAGCTATATTCATCTGACAGCCATAGCTCTCAATTAGATATTTCATTTTCCTCTCCGATTCTTAGCAGCTTTAAGTGTGTTTTCCATCAGCATAGTCACAGTCATCAGACCAACACCACCAGGGACAGGGGAAACCATAACATCACGCTCTATGAATGAAGCGTAATCAACATCACCTACTAATCTGAATCCCTTCTCTTTGCTCTTATCTTCAATTCTGTTTACGCCTACATCAATGACTGCTGCGCCATCTTTGACATAAGAAGAATCAATCGTATTAACACAACCTGTAGCAACAACTATGATATCTGCATTCTTAGTGTATTCTTTTAAATCAGGTGTCTTTGAGTTGCACAACGTAACAGTTGCATCAATGCCCTTCTGAGCTAAAAGCATCGCCATAGGCTTACCAACTATATTGGATCTTCCAATGACTACTGCGCGTTTGCCGCTCGTTGGGATATTGTAGTATTCAAGCATCCTCAAAATTCCAAGTGGAGTACAAGGAACAAATGAATCTTCACCGATACAAAGACGCCCTGTGTTGATATCTGTAAAGCCATCAACATCTTTTTCTGGGTTTATCCTATCAATGACTTTCTTCTCTGAAATATGAGAAGGAAGAGGCAATTGAACTAATATCCCATCAACTTCATCATCGCTGTTTAATCTATCAATCAAAGCTAGAAGCTCGCTCTCCTTACAATCTTCACAAAGATTAAACTGAAAATGCATAAAGCCAAGACGCTCGGCAAGCTCAGTCTTCTTTCCAACGTAAGTAACGCTTGCAGGGTTTTCACCAACTAATACAACAGCAAGAGATGGTGCTCTATTTCCTTGATTTATAAAAGATTGAGTATCTTCACTTATACGATTTAGAATAAATTCAGATACTGCTTTTCCACCTAATCTAACCATATCTTAAATCTTATACCCCAAAATAGAGAGAGTAACAACATTACTTTGAATATATATCAATTTTCGAATATACTTTCAAAAGGAGAAAATATGAAAAAAATAACTCTTCTTATGCTTGCACTGGCATTGATGCTACCTTTAGCTGCAGAACCTTATTACGATCAAGGCAGCCAGATGTTCTCAATATCTGTTGGTACTAATATGCCACTATCATTATCAAGTTATGAAAATGGTGACTTCACTACAGCTTGGGGCCCAGGAGAAGATAAAACAAACCTCACATTCGGAGGCTTTGGATCTATCGACTATGAAGTATTCCTGAACTCATATTTAGCACTCGGTGGAGAAATCGGATATCAATTCAACTTCACACCTGGAAAGAAGATTCTGACAAGTGTGCCTATTCAATTCAAGATGACAACAATACCAGTACAGACTGGTAAGTTTGACATCCCAATCTCATTAGGACTCGGATTCAACTACCTGAGCTTCAATGGCTTCTCAAAGTTCACATTCAGCTCAACACTCAACGTTGGCATCAAATATTTCATAACAGATGAATGGGGAATCGGATTGAACAGCGGCATCTACTTTGTTCCAGAGCTCTACTCTACAAACAGCAAGAACTCAATCTTCACATTCATCCCAATCAACGCTGTTGTTACATACAGACACTAAGGAGAGAATATGAAAAATAAATCAATATTATTGTTAATCACAATTGCAGCAATATCTCTATTAGTATCATGTAACCTTGATAGCACAGATGGTATTGGAACACTTGTAAGAAACGATCAATACGAAGAAAGCTTCAGAACATCTAGAATCATCGGAGTATTAGCTGATGGCTACTATGTAAGCACAGACAAAGGAATCAGAGAGTATTCATATACTTATGATACTGATTCGAACTCTTATAAATATTCATTCAAAGAACTATCCGACATTAACATAGACAATCCTAAAGGTGTTGTCGTAATGGATGAAAAAACAATCATCTATGAAAAGAGCGAAGGTGGTTTTGCAATATATGACAGAGAACATTCAACAGAACAACCATATAACGAATTGTATTATCCTACTTCTACCACTAATATTAAATATACTTCTCTTATCGATTCATATACTACAGATGGAAAGTATTTCACTTTTATCTTTAAAGGTGAAGATGGCAATTACTACCCTGTTACATCCGATACAACACTATCAGGGGCTACAGTTGCTTCATCTGTCTTTTATCATTATCCAAATATTATCAATATTATCAATGAAGAATACAGAAACAACATCTCTATAATTGGAAAGAATGCAATTAAGTATTCAACAACCAGAGGTAATAGCACAGGATCTGCTGATTATTACTATATCATGGATATAACATCACCTACTATAAATCATATTAATGATAGTACTTATCAGAAGAAATACTTAATAGGTGGAACAACTATCAATGGCTCAAGTGATAGAGTTGTAGTAGACCTAAATGGCAGAGTTTATGTAAAGGATGAATACAAGACTCAAAGCGTTAGCAGTGCAATTATCACTAAGCTGCCTATTGTTTCAGATGATACTAGAACACTTTTTATCTACAGTGGAAGAGTTATCTATACAGATAATGCATCAAGCACGACATTCAATAGCAAGTCTTCAAGCAACCTCTCTTCTACTATGATTCCTATCATGATCAAGAAGCATAATACAGATAATAATCTTTATTTAGTATTTACTGAGCTATCTGGAGCTTATGTATATGACTTCTCTAATAACACTATGACAAGTCTTGGTAAGAAGAATACAGGTTATAGGATTAGTCAGTTTCAATAAGATCTAAAGAGATTGAAAATGCCCAGCAACACTGGGCTATTCTTTTCACTGAATATAAATACTAGAGAATATCACTCATAATCTCTTAGGCTCTTAGAACAACAATTATTATGAGGTCTTTTAACGATAAAAACATTCTAATTAGCCATCAACTAGATACCAACAAAATCATTTATTAGTTTCAATTTCAGTATCAACTAAATCATCGTTTGGTTCCAACTGAATTATTTCTCCATCTAACAGTTCTTCATTCGCATTAATTGAGAATGTATTAGATGATTCTGGTGCCTTAACTGTGAACTCAAGAGTTGTACGAGTATTTCTAGAAAAAGTAATATTCTGGCCAACTAGAGGAATTCTTTTGCCATCCCCATTAGTCCATATGATAGAAACACCTATTTCTTCAAATGAGGAAGAAAGATTATTGAAACTATAAAAATGTTCAAACACATTACTCTCTCCTGTTTTCAAATAAAAAGATGGAGCATTATCTATAGCAAGTTCTAGAGTTCCTTCTGTAAACTCTTTAGCAACGAATTTTACAGAAAAAGCACTTCTTGTAAGGTTGATATTAACCTTTCCATTTTTTACTGCTTTGTAACCAGATAATTGCCCATAGAATCTATCAACAGAAGGTCTATTAAAAGGATCTGCCTTAGGTGACCTCATATAAAGATAACCAGTTCCTAAAAATCGTACTGAATCTGTTTTAGAATAATAAAAGGAATTACCAATGGTAGCCCATCCTGCTTTAGTTAGAGAAAAATACTTAACATATCCCTCAGCATTAGGAATCATATCAACAGTAAAACTATAAGTAGCATTTCTAATACATTGAAGTCTCATATCTTCCATGTTATCAAAGAAACCATAAGCATATGGAACACCATTTTCATCATATACCTGAATTGCATACCAATTCTTTGACTCTGCAGAAGAATAAGAATCAAGTGCTCTAGTTTGAAGAGGAACTTGAGTGATACTATCGACCTCTCCATTAAAATCAAATGAAACTTCAATTGTTTCACTTGACTTTGAATTAGAAACAATCTGATCACTACAGCTTATTATCATAACCACTGACAAAAGTGCAAGTAGCATTATTTTAAGTTTTTTCATAACTACTCCTCTAGGATTATCCCCCATAATCATGGAAGTATTGTAATTCTATTCCTGGTGTTTTATTTTAATACTCTATGTTTTACATTGTATACACATAAATAAAAAAAGAGCTGAAATACTTTAAGAAATTGATAAAAGATTCCCAATTTATTGAACTATAGACCGCCTCAAGCTTGATTCTTAGGCGGTCTTCCTCTCTTCTTTTTAGGAGCATCAGGAGCAGGAATAGGGTTTTTCCTTGGTCTGCCACGCTT
>CAKQJZ010000007.1 GCA_934247875.1 uncultured Spirochaetales bacterium | reverse complement strand
CCTTTCTTCTTGTACTTGAGAACCCAGTCGGGCATTTCTGAAACTTTCATACTTATATTATACAATTGGATAATATATAAGTCAAGAAAACTCTAAAAAACTATTCAAAAAACTTTTTTAGGGGCGGGTTTTCATGCGTAACGACTATAAATTTTATTTTTACTTTGACTTATCACATACCCTCTTTTACCATTTTAGCTATAAATGGCTTAATGATTTCAAAAGGAGGGAATTATATGAGCGTTGAGACAAAAGACATCAGGAATATTGCCATCATCGGCCATAATGGTACGGGCAAGACTAACTTAATAGAGCAGATGCTTTATTATTCAGGTGCTCTTACCCGTCCAGAAACAGTTGATTCTGGTAAGACAGTCAGTGATTATACTGAAGAGGAAATTGCCAGAAAGATATCTATTCATACATCCCTTGCCTCCACCACCTGGGACGGAAAGACAATCAATATCCTAGATACTCCGGGAACTGCAGACTTCATTGGTGAGGCTATTTGTGCATTCAGAGCAACAGAAGCAGCTCTCATGCTCGTAGATGGCAGAGAAGGTGCTCAAATAGAGACTATCAAGCTCTGGAGAAGACTTGACGAGAGAAATAAGCCTAGAGCTGTATTCATCAACAAGATGGATAAAGAAAGAGCCAGCTTTAGAAAAGTTATAGATTCATTAGAAGAAGAGTTCACATCTCACTATGTTCCAGTAGTAATGGCGCTTGGAGAGGCTGAAGAGTTCAGAGGTGTTATCAACCTGATTGAAAACCAGGCTTATGAGTACCATGAAGGTGGAAAAGAAACACCAATGGAGATTCCAGAGAAATACGCAGCAGTAGTTGAGGATTTCAGAGGAAGACTTATCGAGAATGCAGCAGAAGGTGCTGATGACCTTATTGAGAAATACTTCGAAGAAGGTACTTTGACACCAGATGAAATCAGACGTGGCTTAAAGGAAGGCCTGAAAGCAAATAGAATCGTACCTGTATTCTGTGGTGCTACAGATAAGGGCGCTGGTATTACTTCCCTATTGAACTTCATTAAGAACAACTTCCCTTCTCCACTAGGAGTTGAAGAGTATATCATTGGAAGAGAAGGAGAAGAAACAACACTTCCAATCACACCAGAAGGCAACGCAAGCGCATATTGCTTCAAGACTACTCTTGATCAGTTCTCTGGCAAGCTCTCATTCTTAAAGGTTGTAACAGGTGTAATCACACCAGATACAGAACTATTCAACAACGAGATCGGTAAGAAAGCTAAACCTGGTAAGCTCTATAGAGCACTTGGCAAGAAACTTACAGAGACAGATGCACTCCAGGCAGGAGATATCGGCGTTGTTACAAAGTTTGATATTGCAGATACAAACTCTACTCTAGTTGCTAATGCTGACATGAAGCGTAAGTTCAGACCTCTTAGACTTCCTCAGCCTGTATATGAGTTAGCTATCAAGGCTGATGACAAGAAGAGTGAAGACAAGATGAACGATGCTCTTCATAAAGTAGCTGAAGAAGACCTCACTTTCGTTATGAAGTACAACGAAGAGACTAAAGAATCTATCATCGGCGGCATGGGGGAGCTTCATATCAACATGATTCTCGACAGAATCAGAGACAAGCAGAAGATCGTAATCCATACTAAGACTCCTAAGATTGCTTATAGAGAGACTATTACAAAGAAATCTGGTCTTGCTGAGTATTCACATAAGAAGCAGTCTGGTGGTCATGGCCAGTTTGGTAGAGTCGTTATGGAGATTGAGCCAATTGAGAGAGGAAAGTACTATGAGTTCACTAACTCTATCAAGGGTGGCGCAATCAGCAAAGGCTACATTCCAGGCATCGAGAAAGGTATTCTAGAGTCAATGCAGGAAGGCTACTTAGCAGGTTATCCTCTAGTAGATATCGGTGTTAATCTTATCGATGGTAAGGAACACCCAGTAGATTCATCTGAAATGGCATTCAAGCTCGCAGCTAAAGGAGCTATGGAGATTGCACTTTCAAAGGCTGGCTGTGTACTTCTAGAGCCATTCATGAAGCTTGAAGTATTTGTTGAGAATGAATACCTTGGTTCTATCCTTTCTGACCTATCAAGCAAGAGAGGCAGAGTTCTTGGACAGGAAGAAAAGGGACATCTGACAGCAGTAAGAGCTGAAGTTCCAATGGCTGAGCTTAGAAACTATGCAATCGACCTTAAGAGCATGACTAGTGGTACTGGTTCATATGAACTTGAGTTTGATCACTATGAGACTCTCAATGGCAAGCTTGCTGAAGATGTAATTGCAGAAGCTAAACGCGAAAAAGAAGCTCAGGCTAATGCCTAATTACATTCAATAACTGATTTTATTCTGCTTGTTTCTTTATCAGAGACAAGCAGATTTTATTTATCCAGAAGCCATTTGGCGATATCTAGAATCCTTATTCCTTCATAACTATATTCAGGATGTTTTGTCCTAGCTATAATCATCTTCGGATAAGCATCACGTATTTGCAAAAGAGGAGCATACTCTCTTTCGAAGGTATCTGCATTAGCTATATTGTCACAAACTTGGATATATATCTTCTCACTGCCCCGCATTGCTACAAAATCTATCTCTTTTTGATATAGTTTTCCAACATATACATCGTACCCACGTCTTAATAACTCAATGCAGACAATATTCTCATACACTCGGCCGTAATCCATATTCCGGCTACCAAGTATAGCAAATCTTATTCCGATGTCACAAAGATAGAACTTTTCTGAGCTTTCTAGGTATCTCTTTCCCTTGATATCATATCTTTTCACATCATAAAAAACATAAGCATTGCAGAGATACTTTATATATTTTCCTGTAGTGACATGATTAGTTGAAGTTTCATTTGCACATAGCAGCTTGCTGACATTATTGGTAGATGTCAGATTGCTTATGTTGTCCATTAAGAATTCGCTCAAACGTTCCAAGACTCCAGTATTTGGAAGATTGTATTTTTGAACTAAATCTCTATTTACTATTGTTTCATATACTTCCTTAATGTAGTTCTTTCGGTCTTTTTCAGTTTTATATGCATATGAGCCAGCAAGCCCACCTTTTAAGACATACTCATCAAATAGATGATCTATATCCTTCTCATCATCGAAATATAAGGAGAACTCTTTAAAACTGAATGGGAAAATATGAATCTGAATGTATCTTCCAGTAAATAATGTCGCTAGATCTGCACTTAACAAGAAAGCATTAGAACCAGTCAGATAAATATCATATTTGCCTTTTGAATGAAGACTATTGATTGCTAGCTCAAACTTCAGACACATCTGAACTTCATCAACAAAAAGATAGTTAGTTTTATCAAGCTGAAAATGTTTTTCTACATAAGAATGCAGCGCATGATACTCTTTGATGTCCTCAAATTCCAAATCCATAAAATCGATGAAGATTATATTTAAATTTTGGAAATGAAGCTTTAAGTATTCGATATACGAGTGCATTAACTGTGATTTGCCTGATCTGCGAATACCAGTGATAATCTTAATGTCTGGAGTGCCATTAAGATCAATCATTCTGTCTAGATATTCCTTTCTTAAGATCGTTTTCATTATTGTCTCACTTTCAAAAGTTTATTTCTTTTCATTTTTTGAAACTAACTTAATTATAACTCTCCAAACAAAATAATCAAGTCTCACTTTCAAAAGTTTAAAATATTTTAATTTCTGAAAGTGTATTATAACAGCAAAAAAAGAAGCTGTTTTCTAGACAGCCTCTTATCTGTATTGCTACACTCTTTCAAACCAAAGCTCATTTATAGTGTATTCTTTATCCATTCCCTTTTGCTCGAATTTAGTTACAGGACGCCAGGTAACAGGAGGAGCAAATGAATAGAATGGATTATTGAGAAGCGCTTCTCCTCTTTCCATCTCCAAGACTTCTTCAGCATATTCCTCCCAGTCTGTTACCATGTAAATATATCCACCCTTTTTAAGCTTAGTTGCAAGCAGATGCATGAACTCAGGGTTCATAAGTCTTCTCTTATGGTGCTTCTTCTTAGGCCATGGATCTGGGAAGAAGATATGGAATCCATCTACTGATCCATCTTCAATCATATTATTAAGCACATCAACGGCATTGAAGCGCATGATTCTTACATTGTCGATATTATTGTCTCCAAGGTTCTTCAAAAGCTTTACAAAACCCTGTAGGTATACTTCAAGACCAAGGTAATTGTTCTCACCCTTTATTAGCGCCATCTTAGCTGTAGTGTCGCCCATGCCGAAGCCTATTTCGATTACAAGAGGCTTATCGTTTCCGAAGACAGCGCACTTATCGAATTTCTCACCTGTATAGAAAAGCCCGTATTTTTCAAAGTAGTTTTTCACTACTTCCCTATCCTTCTCATCCATAGTGTTGTTTCTAAGCACATAGCTCTTTATCTCGCGCTCTTTGCCTTCTCTAACTTCAATCTTTCCAAGCTTTTCAAATAGCTCTTTCTCGTCCATAACTAAATCAATCTCCTAAGCTCTTCAAGAATGAAAAGAGCCTTATCTTTAAGTGAAACAGCACTTGTCTCCATCTCTAAGTACGACATGCGTCGTGGGTCTAATCTTACTTTACCTGCAGATAAAGATACAAGCTTAACAACCTTATCTGGGTTTATATCTGAAATACGAGAGAACTCAAGCTGTACAACGCCTCTTACTTCCTTCAAATGGAAGATAGATAGCTTTCTGCATATGATCTTGATCTCTGCAATGCAGAAGAGATTCTCAACTTCTTCAGGTATTGCACCAAATCTATCTTCAACCTCTCTCTGAAGTCCTTCAAGCTCCCCTTCTGTTGAAACGCTTGCAATCTTCTTATACAGTTCAAACTTAAGCGTAGGTTCTTTGACATAAGACTCAGGAATGAAGCCTGTGTAATCAAGTTCAAGGAGAACTTCTCGCTTATCTTTCTCGCCGCTTGATGAGAGTTTATCGATTTCTTCTTCAAGGAGCTTCATGTACATATCAAGGCCAACAGCTTCGAGCTCTCCAGATTGCTCTCGACCAAGTATATTGCCAGCACCTCTGATCTCCATATCCTTCATAGCAACTTTGAAGCCACTGCCAAGCCCAGTATTCTCGCTTAGCACTCTAAGACGCTTTATCGCATCATCATTAAGTGATGATTTATCTGGATATAGAAGGTAGCAATATGCTTTCTTGTCTGATCTGCCTACTCTTCCTCTGAGCTGATAAAGCTGAGATAATCCCAGGCGCTCTGCTCTATCGATTATGATTGTGTTGACATTAGGAATATCGATACCATTTTCGATAATCGTAGTAGACACAAGCACCTGAACGCCTTCAAAGATAAAACGATGCATCTTATCTTCAAGCTCTTCAGCAGCCATCTGGCCATGCGCAGCTTCTATGATAGCGCTAGGAATCTCACGGCGCAGCATCATAGCAATGTCTTCCAGATCATCGATTCTATTATGAAGATAGAATACCTGGCCTCCACGCTCAAGCTCACGCTTAATCGCATTAACAACGAGAGGAAGCGAGAACTCTTCGATATTAGTCTCTATAGGCTGGCGCTCTCGAGGTGCAGTTGTGAGCAGAGACATATCTCTGATTTTCAAGAGCGACATATACAGAGTTCTTGGAATAGGTGTTGCAGATAGAGTCAGCGAATCAATATTGGTCTTGAGTTTCTTGATCTTCTCTTTATCTTTAACTCCGAAACGCTGTTCTTCGTCTACAATCAAAAGACCTAAGTCTTTGAATTTAATATTCTTTCCAAGGATTCTATGAGTACCAAAGAGCACATCTATATTACCGCTCTCAAGGTCTTTGAGAGTATCACGGACACGGCTTGAAGAGATGAATCTCGTTATTATCCCGCTCTTTACAGGAAACTCGCCAAGACGTGATTTGAAGTTCTCATAGTGCTGCTCTGCCAGTATTACTGTTGGAGCTAAGAAAGCAACTTGCTTACCAGACATGACAGCCTTGAATGCAGCACGAAAAGCGATCTCAGTCTTACCATAGCCTACGTCTCCGCAGACTAAACGGTCCATAACTTTATCACTCTCCATATCTCTCTTGATTTCCTCAATGCACTTAAGCTGATCAGGAGTCTCAGAGAATGGGAATGAAGCTTCAAACTGGATTTGCCAATCATTGTCTTTGCCAAATGGATAGCCATGCACAAGCTGACGCTCAGCATATAGCTTTACAAGAGACTGAGCGAGCTCTTCAGCATTCTTTATAGCCTTCTCTTTCTTCTTGCTCCACGATGTAGATCCAATTGCATCAAGCTTAGGGATTCTGCCATCGTTTCCAATATATTTCTGGACTAAGTTCGCTTGCTCAATAGGAACATACAAGAACTCATCTTTAGAGTACTTTATCTTGATGTAATCACGCTCTGTGCGCTGCGTCTTTACTCTATCGATTTTGACAAACTGGCCAATGCCATAGTTTACATGAACTACATAGTCCCCCTCTTTTAGCTCAACAAAGCTATCAAGAGGAGATGAGACAGACTCAAGCTGGACTCTTGCCATCTTCTTATGTCTGCCAAATAGCTCTTGGTCTAGAACTACCAGAAGATTCTCATTATCTATCTGGAAGCCAGATGACATATTCCTTACTTCAAGATTGACTGGATAGTCTCTAAGCACATTCTCAAGTCTCTCTTTCTGAACATCAGATGGAGCAATTACGAATATAGTCCAATCGGCATTCAATAGTGCTTTGATATCATCTTTGAAGTACGTGATATTGCCAAAGTATGAGCGAGATGCAGTTACCTGGAAATGAAAACGTGATGAATCCTGGATATCATAGAAGAAGAAACCTTTCTTAAGTGAATTCTTGAAAGCTCTATAGTCAAATAAGAGCTTATCAGGAAGCGGCGCATGCTCATCTTCTCTATAAGCTTCTTTGTATAAGCTCCTAGCCTCTTTCTCTTCACTTGCCCAGCTTGTCTCTAAGCGCTCAACGCCAGATAAGACAAAATAGTCATCATCTCTCAGATAGTCTTTGATAGATGTGATTTCAATGCCTGACTCTTCTTCTAAGAGCGGTATCTTAGCTTTATCTAGGTTATTTGTAGCTTTTTGAGTGATTATGTCGTAGTTCGATATGCGCGCAATATCATCCCACTCAGCATATATTCTGATTGGCTCATCGTGAGAGAATGGAAATATATCCATTACTTCACCTTTCAAAGAGAAAGTACCTTCCTCTGAGCAGTTGTTCTGAACTCTGATATATCCAGATCTGACCAAGATCTCAGAAATTCTATCAACATCAAATTTATCGCCTTTCTTTATTGAAAGCGTATTGTTCTTAAGCGTATTCCTGCTTAGGAAAGGAAAAGTAAAAGAGCGAAGAGAGAGAATTACAATGCCATTCTTCATCTCATCCATAGCTTCAAGTGCGCTCTTTCTCTCATACTCGCTTCTCGTTGATGAGTACTTTGAATATAAGAGCTTACCATCGCTTGGAAGATATACAACAGGCCTATCATTTACATCCTGAAGATCTTCTTTTATGCATTTTGCACTCTCTTCTGTAGCTACGATGACAAAAAGACGCCCCGCTCTTTTATTGCTCAGCAAAAGCAGAGCTCTCGAGAGTGGGTAAAAATCAAGACCATCGGCTTCATATAGAGCCTCGGAATTCTTTGAATAAGCTTTGTAAACAGTGCTTTTTCTGATATACTCAGCAACTAAGGTCTCTAGCGACATAACCATGTCGGAATATACCTTAAATCGAGGATTTACACAATGCAAAGAACTCTAGAGAAAGCAAAACTAGATCTTTTATATAGCGAAATAGTTAACGCAGGACTTTGGGCTGAAGAGATGCAAAGCAAAGTAGAGAGAAGCTACAAAGCAGATGGATCTGTACTGACTGAAGTAGATAGTGAGCTAAGCAAGAGGCTGATCAGCAGAATCAATGAGCTCTTTCCAGATTGCCAGGTAATAAGCGAAGAAGATGATACAGAAAGAGTTGCAAACCCTCCATATACTTTCATTCTAGATCCGATAGATGGAACAGATGTTTATTCTCAGGGACTTCCTTCTTTTGCTGTCTCACTTGGAATAGTAGATGAGAACAGAAACCCTGTTGGCGCAATGATCTCAGCACCTCGTTTTGGAATAGCTACTAAAGCACTTAATTTAAGACTAGACCCTGGTGCAGAGCTTTTAGTAAATGATGAAGTCTTCAACATGAAAGGTGAAAAGAATCACCTTACTCAGATAGCTGTCTCAAGCAGAGGTCAGGAGCTTATTGATTATGACACGCTGAAAGCCAAAGCAAGGATCTTCGGCAGTACTATAATCCACTTATTGCTTCCTGTCCTTCTGCAATCATTTCAAGCTGCATACTCAACGCCCTGCTATATCTGGGATGTCGCATCATCACATGCTGTCTTAAAGCACTTTGGGATGGATATCGAGTATATAGATGGAAGCAAGTTCATTTATGATGACTATCTCTATGACAAGAACAAGATGAAGAACTACATAATAGCAGGCACTGAAGAAGCAAGAGCAGAGCTCAAGAAATCACTCAAGCTCAAATGATGGGACATTGATGATTTCAGCATCCTTTAAGAAAGAGAAATGACTTATAATCTCATCCAAATACTCAGCTCTTACAGTAATTGTAAGAGTTATTTCTTTATTCTTAAGAAAGTTAAGAGTTTCTGAGAAGCCATCCCCTTCTCTCTCCATCATGCCAACTTCATCTAAGTAAACAGATTTAGACTCTATAGAGCTAATATGCGTAAAGTACTCATAAGCGCTTTTAAACGCTTTATCGTTTACATACCAGCGTCTGAAGTTAGTATCAGAGATGGCATCAAGAGACAAAAGCGGTACTTTGATGAGGCTCACGATATTAACAAGATAGTAGCCTTTTTCATCCTTCTCGCTTATAAAGCCGATTGCGTTATTATCATTTGCAATCAGCTTTTTGACATAAGTAGTCTTACCTCTATCTTTAGGCGCAGTTATTATTCTATATCTCTTCATTTAAGAAAGTCTGAAGAGATGCATAAGCTTGCATGCTGTCTTCTCTCTTGATTACGAATGTCAGAACATTCATAGTTGATACAACTTCAATGACATTGATATTCTCCCAAGCAAGCTTTCTTACAGCTAAATACATAACGCCAGGAGTTTGGAGGAAATTGCCTTCATGGAAGACTATCGTAAGCGCAACGAGATCATTCATGCGCTGAACTATTGTCTCACCTTTCAAAAGATCATCTACGACACCTCTGTATTTATCTGATACAGAGAGTGATATCTCATGAGAACCTAAAGTGACATTGAGAAAGTCACCTTTCTCAACATTGACTTTATCATAAAGCTCTGGAAGCTTATTGATGAACGCATCATTTCTCATGAAGTTCACATCATAGATGTTTGTCTTCATTGAGATATCATATTCAATCTTTCCATGATCCTTTATCTTCTGATTCTTCTTCAGCTCTTCAGCGTATCTGCGCTCAGCCATTATGATTGCACTTGTCTTTACCTTTTCCCCATACATTGCCTCCACCTTTGGTGCAATGAACTCTGCAAGGTTTGAAAACGAGATTATATCTAGAATGATCATCTCAGAAATAAAAGGATTGGAATTGATTATAGCTTTTACACAGCTTGATACAGACCCTGTCATATTCACCTCTTTCGTTACTATAATAACATGCCGTAAGTATGTAAACAACCAAAGAGATTAAGATAATTATTCACATCTTTCCCCTCGTGTGATAATCTCAAAATTATGAATTGTCCAAGATGCAATGTTGATAACGATAAAGTCCTTGAGTCGCGCTCAAATAAAGAGGGCACGACTATAAGAAGGAGACGCCAATGCCAGAATTGTGGCTATAGATTCACTAGCTACGAGAAGATTGAAGAGCGTCCAATTACTGTTATCAAAAAAGATGGACATCATCAGAGCTTCGATATATCAAAAGTCGAGAGAGGAATCAGAACCTGTACAGATAAGCTCAATATTGATCAGAAGACTATCGAGAAGATTCTTGAGAATATCGAAGACAGAGTCTATGAGATTGCTGGCGCTAAAAACACAATAACATCAAAAGAAGTCGGAGAAGAGACACTTAAGCAGCTATACCCTGTCTCTCCTGTTGCTTATGTGCGCTTTGCATCTGTTTACAGAGCATTCGATGATGTAGATCAGTTCATCAAGGAAATCGAGTCTCTTAGAAAATAGTCACCTGACGTCAAACCATTTGCCAGTAAGTGATTGGTCTATCTCTTCATTTAAGTGCTCAGGCTTCAGAATCTCATTAGCGCAATCAAGACAGAAGTTATCTGTCATGCCTGCAACGTAGTCAATGATCATGCGCTTATCTGAGCCTTCATGCTCAATGTATTTAGAGTACATCCCGCTTATATGATTATAGAAACCTGCTGCAAGCATATTATGCTCTTGCAAATAGCCTTTCTCATCAAGAGCAAACTCTCCGTAGAGCTCTTCAAGGTAATCGACGATCAGCTTGATAAGCCTTGTAAAGTAGCGTGTATAACCATTCAAAATCTCAGATCTGTATATGTTCTGATAGTTGAACTCAGAGAATGCTTCAACAGCTTCAAAGATCTCATCAGAAAAGCCAATGCCCTCTTCTGAATCTGCACCCTTGATAATATCATTTACAAGAGTGTTTATGATCTCGCTATTATTCTTTCCAAGCCTCTTGATTACGATATCTGGCAGCTCTTTGCCCTTCAATATTCCTAGTCTTCCAGCATCTTCCCAGTCACGGCCTAAATAAGCGATGTTATCAGAGAATCTAACAACAGCGCCTTCAAAAGTTGCAGGAATCAAACCAGACCTTGATTTGATAGTGCTTAGATCCTTTACCATCCCAGTCGGCTTTATTCTGCGTTTCAAGTTCTCACCATTATGAGATACAATGCCGTCTCTTACAGCATACGTGAGATTGAGGCCCCGCCCTGAGTCAGCTAAGAAATCTACAACGCGAAGCGAATTGACTTCATGCTCAAAAGAACCAAGTCCCCTTTCTTCTGACAAACCAGAGATTATTCTCTCACCAACATGTCCAAAAGGAGTATGCCCTAGATCATGCCCAACGCCAATTGCCCAGCTTAGCTCTGTATCTAGGCCCAGCGGACGGCATATAGTGCTAGCTATGCTTGCAACATGAAGAACATGTTCCATGCGTGTGCAGATATGGTCATTAGAAGGAGAGAAAAAGACCTGCGTCTTATGCTTTAAGCGTCTGAATGGAGAAGAGTGGATAATCGCTGTAGTATCACGATAATACGCACCTCTTATATCCTCAGTCCTATCTCTTAGACGCTTCTTCATATCATCTCTTTCTGCAAGCTGTGAAATACTCTCCATGTTTATCTCCTCTCTGAATTATGATACTATAGTATTAACTCATTCTCAAAGGAGATAGATGTGTTTTCATATATAATTCCTGTAGCATCGCTTCTATTTACATTTCTATCTCTCATAGCATGCATGCGCTTTATATTCTCACGCCAGGGCATCTTCTGGATTCTGCCAGCACTTATATCCACTTTGCTCTCTTATCAGAACCTTAATAGCTTGATTTTGATAAGCATGAGCGAGAAAGGCTTCTCATATACATTCACATCTTTTTTGCCATTCATTCTCTCATTCCTTTGGTACATGATGATCATCACATTCCACTATGCACTGAAGATAGCAATCAAAGAGAACAAGTTCATCAGCGATAGCAGAAAGAACAGAAACGAAGCTATCTGGAATGAGAAGTATGAGATAAGACAGACCAAGCGTGAGCGAAAAGAAAGAGAAGAATGGAATCAGAATAAGACTGAGAAGCCAATTATCCCTCCTTACCACAACGAAGAGATTGACTGAGCCTTTAACCACTACTATTTTTTTGATATAATTCTCCTTCAAGGAAATTTATGGAAAGACTCTTTTTTGCTGGTTTAAAACACTCTGGTAAGACTACATTTGCAAGCCTTATCGCTAAATGCTTTGATATAGAGTTCAAAGATAGCGATGACCTTGTATTAGAGCGCATACATACTGACTCTGTAAGAAGCTTTTATAAAGAATTCGGCAAAGAGCGCTTTATGGAAGAAGAGTATTTAGCGCTTGATGATTTTTTAAGTGCCAATGTGAGCGCTATTGTCGCACTAGGCGGCGGTGCATCTGACAATGCGAAGCTCCTTGAGCTAGTAAAGAAAAAAGGCAAGCTTATATACTTAGTGCGTAATGAAGAAGATATGCTCCCTGTGATTCTAAAAGATGGGATACCTCCTTTTTTAGATGGCTCAGATGTTAAATCATCTTTCCATGAACTATATGCAAGACGAGACAGGATCTATAGAGAAAACGCAGATCTTACTATTGATCTCGGTCCTTATAGAGATATTGATGAAACACTCTCAATGATTATCCAAAAACTCCAGGAGGCTGGCTATGGGTGCTAATACTGCAGGTATTCTTTATCAATTCACAACATTCGGAGAATCACATGGAAAAGCACTTGGATGCGTCATTGATGGCTTTCCTTCTAATGTAGAGATAGATCTGGATTTTATCCAGAGTGAGATGGACAGAAGAAGGCCAGGCGGAAATAAGCTAGGCACTCAGCGCATGGAAGGAGATAAGATACAGATTCTTTCAGGTATCTTTGAAGGAAGAAGCACAGGCTCCCCTATTGCTCTGATAATCGAGAATGAGAATCAGCAAAGCAAAGACTATAGTGATATTGCTTCTATATATCGTCCAGGCCACGCTGATTATACATTTGATAAAAAGTATGGAATCAGAGACTACAGAGGTGGCGGCAGATCAAGTGGCAGAGAGACTGCAGCAAGAGTCGCAGCTGGTGCGTTTGCAAAGCTATATCTAAAAACACTTGGCATCAAGATCAATGCTGCTGTTGTCGAAGTTGGTGCGATAAAAGCAACAGGCTATAGCTGGAATCCACCATTTGATGCACCTCTATTTGCACCTTCATGCAAAGAAAGAGATGCAATGATCAATGAAATAGAAAAAGCAAGAGAGAGCAAAGACAGTGTTGGCGCTGTAATAGAGTGCCATATAGAGGGCGTTCCTGCAGGGCTTGGAAATCCAGTATTCGATAAACTCGATGCACGTCTTGCGTCTGCTATCTTCTCTCTCGGTGCTGTAAAGGGCTTTGAAGTTGGACGAGGATTTGAAAGTGCCAGACTCAAAGGATCTGAGAACAATGATCAGATGAGATCTGAAAATGGCAAAGCAGTATTTCTATCAAATAATGCTGGCGGAATACTTGGAGGTATTTCAAACGGCGAGAATATAGTCTTCAGAGCAGCATTCAAGCCAACTCCTTCTATTGCATTAGCGCAGAAGACTATAACAAAAGAGCTAGAGAATACAGAGATAGAGATAAAAGGCAGACATGATCCATGCATTGCGCCACGTGCTGTAGTTGTCGTTGAAGCAATGGCAGCGACTGTGATTCTCGATGAAATACTGATAAGCAGGGCATACAATGGCTGAAGATAGACCACTTACAATACAATCAGATAGAACAATGCTGCTTGATGTTCACTCGCCTTCATTTGAAAAATGCAGGGAAGACATAATAGCATTTGCTGATTTAATCAAAAGCCCAGAGCATATACACACCTACTCTATCTCAAACCTATCGCTTTGGAATGCAATCTCATCAGGTCTCTCTGTTGATGAAATAACATCACGCTTAGAGCGCTGGAGCAAATATGAGATAGATAGCAAAGTGCTGTTCTTCATCAAAGACAATGCAGAGCGCTATGGTGATTTCACTCTTGAAGAATATGATGAGAAGCACTTGATTCTGACTGTAAGACGCAAGCTATTTCTCTATCAGCTCAAAAGCGAGAGATGTCTTGCTCATTATCTGATACCAAATGATGATAAATCATTCCTGATAGATAGAATGCATAGAGGAACAGTCAAAGTGCTTATGATCAAGCTTGGCTTTCCAGTGCAGGATCTCATTCCTCTCAAAAAAGGAGATCCACTTGATATCTCACTCAAGAGCACAACTAAAGTCAGAGATTATCAAAGAGAAGCAGCATCTGCACTTCTTGGAAAAGACGGAAGCGAAGCAGGATATGGCACAATAGTGCTTCCTTGTGGATCTGGAAAGACAGTAGTCGGAATCGAGATAATAATCAGACTGAAGACTAAAACTCTCATAATGGCACCAAATGTTGCAGCTATCCATCAGTGGAAACGAGAGCTTTTGGATAAGACAGATATCAAAGAAGAGATGATTGGCGAATATTCATCTGAGAAGAAAGAGATAAAGCCAATAACACTCACGACTTATCAGATACTTACCTGGAGAGAGAATAAGGATAGCGATGAATATCCTCATTTCTCTATATTCAGAAAGAACAACTGGGGCCTTGTTATCTATGATGAGGTTCATATGCTGCCAGCTCCAGTCTTCAGAATAACAGCAGAGCTCCAGGCACTTTATAGAGTCGGACTCACAGCAACTCTTATAAGAGAAGACGGAAGAGAAGATGAAGTATTCTCACTTGTTGGACCTAAGCGCTATGACACTCCTTGGACAGAGCTTGAGAAGCGTGGCTATATAGCGAAAGCGTATTGCCATGAAATCAGAGTATCACTTCCAGAAGAGCTGGAAGTGCCATATGCTATTGCCAAAAGACACGATAAATATAAGATTGCGTCGACTAATCCAGAAAAACTGAGAGTCGTGAAAGAGCTTTTAGAAGCACATGAAGGAGAATCCATACTGATTATCGGGCAATATCTTGATCAGCTTAACACTCTGAAGAATGCTTTTTCTCTTCCTATAATCACAGGCTCTACCAGCAATAAAAAGCGTGATGAGATTTATGATGCATTCAGACGAGGAGAAATCAAAGCTCTTATAGTATCTAAAGTTGCCAACTTCGCAATTGACCTTCCAGATGCCTCTGTTGCTATAGAGATCTCTGGAACATATGGCTCAAGGCAGGAAGAAGCCCAAAGGCTTGGCAGAATACTCAGGCCTAAAGATAGAGATAGCCACTTCTATACAGTGCTTACTGAGTACACAGAAGAAGAGGACTTTGCAGAGAACAGACAGAAGTTTCTATCTGAGCAAGGCTATGAATATACAATAGAGAAGAGATGATGGAAGCAGAAGCAGAACTATATGGAGTATCACCAAATAAAGTAAAAGCATTTGTAGAGAAAAATGCAGAAGAAGCACTCTCTGTTTTGAATGATAGAGAGAGCTCCTCTCTATCTGCTATCTGTCTATCAGGAAAAGAGACTTTCTTAACTCACTCTCTGCTTTCCTCTTATTGCCGCAGAGGCTTCATAAAAGATTTAGGAAGCGATGCATATTCACTTACAGAGCTTGGAGAGAAAGCTGCTGCGCTTTACCCTCTTCTTGGCACATATAGTGAAAAACGCAGAGTTTATGAGAGCGAATTCTTCTCTATGGCGCTTTCGCTTGTATCTACAGAGCACTTTTCTTCAAAGCGCTCAGTTTGGATGCGTGCGCTACAGAAAGATGAGTACTTATCCATTTTCCCAAGCCGCGATAAAGAGAGAGTCAAAAGAGCGCTTATAAAATGCTTTGAGCGCTTCATAGAGCTCAATATAATAGATGAAACTGAAGATGAGCTTACTCTCTCAAAAGATAGCGCACTCTCATTCTTCTCGCTTTCTGAGATCAATCGTCTTAGCTATATGCTTACTTCTGAAGAAAATAGAGACAAAGCACTATTTGCCCTGACGCTTGCATTCAAGCTGAATATCGAAGAAGACAAACTAGATTACTACTTAGGCTTAATCCATAGAATCACAGATTACTCACTTGATAAAGAATTCCTCTTTGATTTTGATATCCTCAGAAATAGTGATGGATACATAAGCGGAGCTGATTTAAAAGAAGAGAAAACTCAGAGTGGCATAATCTCATCAGACTTCACGCTTACATACACATCTCTTTCATCTCTTCCGCTCTTTCTGTTTCTGAAAGCAGAGAAAGATGACAAAGTAAAACTCTGGAGAATTACAAAGGAAAGCATAAAAGCTGCCTTTGATTATGGCTTCTCACTTAATGAAGTCTTAGCTTCACTTGAGAGCCTTGCAGAGCTGCCAAAGATGGTAGAGCAGAGAATTGAGAGCTGGTGGAATAGCTATAGCAAGATAAAGATAAGACGTGCACTGGTTCTTGAGACAGATGAGAAGAGCGCAAAGCTTCTCGATAGCTTAAAGGAATTCAATGAGTTCGTGCTTTATAAGAGCTCACCTACTCTATTCTTCATGGATGAAGAGAAAGAAGATAGATGGCGTGATATGCTGATTGCTTCGGGCTTCGAGATGCTTCAGAAAACACAAGGAGCTAAAAAGACCGAGGTCAAAGAAACAGCTCTTTTTGAAAACTTAAAAGAGCCTAGACTGCTTCCTGAAAGGCGAGAAATAGATTTCTCTCAGAGCGCTTATGATGAAGTAATTGCGAGTTCTTATAATCTTCTTGATAAAGCACTCTCAGAAAGAGGAATCAGATTCAAAGCTGATATGCACTATATGCCAGCCCTTATTTCTGGCTTCAATTACCCGGAGAAACTGGGTTTAGTAACAGAAGCTATCAAACAGAAACTGAACATATACTCTGAGCTTGCTGATAACCGTGAGCTGATATTCACTCCTCTCTCTTTAGAGAAAGAAGGAGATGAGCTTATCATAGAGACAAAGCTTGGAAACAGAATTCCGCTCTCAATTCTATATAAGACAGCTGCTGTTGATAGAGCTATAAAGGCAAATGCTTAAGCAAGCTCTGGGTGAAGATCCTGTGGATAGTGGTAGCCAGTGAATGCTTCGAACTGAAGTTTACCTTGTTCAAAGAGCATCTCTTCTCCAAAGTGAAGAGTGCAGCCCTTCTTCTCTGCCTCTTTCAAAAGCTTAGTCATCTTAGGCTTATATATGATATCGTAAACGATCTCACGGCCAGTGAACTCAAAGCCTTCAATAGGATTTGCATCAAAATCTGGATATAAGCCAACGCTTGTCGTCTGCACAATCAGGTCAACCTGGCCTTCATAGTGCTTCGCATTCTTGAGAGTATCATATTGGCATAGATTGAGCTTCGCAAGGTGAACAGCATGCTGAAGAGTTCTGTTGAGTATTATCACTTTCACATCCCTGTTCTTAAGTGCCCAGACAATTGCCTGGGATGCCCCGCCAGCACCAATGACCAAAGCAGTCTTTATTCTGCCGCTGTCTATATCTTTGAGTATTGGAGACAAAAAGCCATAGTAATCTGTATTGATGCCCTTCCACATTCCAGGAACTCTTACAACTGTATTGCAAGATCCTATCTGCTTCACTTCTCTTGTAATGTTTCCAAGGTATGAAAGCACATCGACTTTGAAAGGGATAGTTACAGAGAAACCTCTGAGCTTAAGCATCTCAGCAAAGCAGAAGAAAGACCTGATGTTATCAACAAGGAATGGCACATATACTGCGTTGTAGTTTATTCTCTGAAAGCCTGGGTTATGGATGCGTGGAGAAGATGTATGCATGACAGGATTTCCGATTATTCCATATAGCGCTGTGTTATCATTGACTTTATCAGCTCTATATAGATTCTTCAGATCCGCGGCTGTTACCTGTCCAGGCGCAACTGCAGAGCCAGCTGATGCAAATGTAAGATAAGAGCCCATCTTCTTATATAGAATTCGTGTAACAACTCCATATTCACCCATTCCGATAATTATCTTTGGAATATCTTTAAGCTCATCCTTTATCTTGAAAAGAGTTATTACATCATTTATCGAATTAGGCTTAACAGCTGCTTTAGCAATATCGCCTCTTTCGCTTAAGCGATAAATGCGTGAATATATATCTTCTGGAACGCCATTAAAATCATGGAATGACCTTATGATCTTAACTCCAAGAGATCTGGCTTTTGCTTCAACTTCATTCTTCTTTATATCATCTTCAAGGTCTATGTACTTAAAGCCACCATCAAGCGCCTTCAAAAGCAATGAGCGTCGCGCCCTTTCACTGAGAACGCACTTTCCACCGTCTACTTTGCGTCTAAGCGTTAAGATAACAGGAAGATCAACCATTTTTGGAAAGTCTTTAGCTCTTTCAGCCTCAGCAGGCTGCAGCAGATCTACTCTTAGCTCGCATAAATCAATATTGGATCTATTAGCAATAACCTCATCTCTGCACGCATCTAGAGTTGGGCTTGAAAGTGTAAGACAAATCATAAAAACTCCATAGGCTGAAATAAAATTGCATAAAAATACAACTTATTGAATATTAATCTAATTATTGGAGTTAAACAATAGAAGTATGCAATGTTGAATATTCATTTTCATTTTCATAAGATTATCAAGTTATGAATACTATGCAGATACAGGATATCTCGCTTTCATTTGGAGAAAGAGAGATTCTGAAGAATATATCATTTACTATGGATAGCAATACACGAGCAGCGCTTGCTGGAGCTAATGGATCAGGAAAGTCTACTCTTCTGAAGTGCATTTCGAGTGCTTTGGAAGCAGAGTCTATGAAGATCTCAGCAACCAAAGGAGCAAGGATCTCTTATCTTCCGCAGTCAGATATAGTTCTTCCTGATTTATCTGTATATGAAGCAGCAGAAGAAGGCTATAAGCGATTTGATGCAACGCTGAAAGCCATTAAAGATGCAGAAGAAGAGATAGAGAAAAACGGAGAGGATGCGCTAAGTGCAGCTGAAGCTATTGCGACTTTGAATGAAGAGCTGCTAGAAGCAGGATTCTTTGATAGAAAAGCACGTATAGAGACAATACTCCGCGGCCTTGGATTTGACGCTAAGGACTTCTCACGCCCTGCTCGCGAGTTCTCTGGTGGATACCAGATGAGAATAGCGCTTGCACGCATTCTCCTTGAAAACCCAGATTTCCTATTTCTTGATGAACCAACCAACTATCTCGATATCGAAGCACTGACATGGCTCCTTTCATACTTAAAAGGATTCTCTGGTGGCCTTATGGTCGTATCACACGACCAGGAATTCCTTGATGATCTAGTAAGTGAAGTATATGAGCTCTTCAAAGGAAAGCTCACTCGTTACAGCGGCAACTACACTAAGTACCTTGAAACGAGAAAAGCTGAAATCGAAGCACTTGAGAAAGCTTATAAGAGACAGCAGGAAGAGATAGGGAAAACTGAAGAGTTCATAGAGCGATTCAGATACAAAGCAACAAAAGCAAAGCAGGTACAGTCAAGAGTCAAAGCACTTGAGAAGATCGAAGAGATTGAGATACCTGACCACCTGAAGAAGCTCTCATTCTCTTTTCCGCCCTCCCCTCATTCTGGTAACGATGTAATGGTCATCGAGCACCTTAGAAAGTGCTATGGCGAGAATGTCATATATAATGACCTGAGCTTTATAATCAACAAAGGCGAGCGAATTGCTATAACTGGCAGAAACGGAGCTGGAAAATCCACGCTTTTGAGAATCCTTGCAGGAATCGATAAAGACTACAGCGGAAGCGTCAAAGATGGCTCAGGAGTCGCTAAAGGATACTTTGCGCAAGATACAGAAAATACGCTTACAGATAGCTATACAGTGCTTGAAGAAGTTGAAAGCATAGCAGATACAAAAGATATACCTCATCTTCGCTCAATGCTTGGCTCATTCTTATTCCAGAACGATGACGTATTCAAGAAAGTCAGTGTCCTCTCAGGTGGAGAGAAATCAAGACTTGCGCTTTTGAAGATATTGCTTCATCCATCTAATTTGATGCTTCTCGATGAGCCTACTAACCATCTTGATATCAACGCAAAAGACATGCTCCTGGAAGCTATCAAATCATATGAAGGCACTGTAGTATTCGTCTCACATGACAAGCACTTCATAAAGAACCTGGCAACCAGGATTCTATATGTATCTGAAGATGGCCCAGAATTCTTCAATGGTGACTATTCATACTTTGAGTACAAGCTTGAAGAGAAAGAATCGAGCTTCCAGATAAAGAAAGCTGAAGCGAAGAAAGAACAGAAAGCTGAGAAAGAGACAAATAGCTATGAAGAGATGAAAGCAAAGCGCAATAAGCTCAATAGCATAAAGCGCGAAGTTGAAAGGCTCGACAAAGAACTAGACGCGCTTAATGATAAACTCAAAGCTATTAACGATGAGATCAACAAGCCTGAAGTGTACTCAGATAGCAATAAAATCAGAAAAGCACTAAAAGAGAAAGAAGAGATCGAAAAACAGCTTGAAGAAACTGAATCAGAGTGGCTTATGAAAAGCGAGGAACTGGAGGCACTTAATGGATAAAATCATTGAACCAGATAGTCTCCAAAGAGAATTCGGAAGAACTATCACACATCTGACTCTTGCTTCCTCTTCTCCTAACAGACGCAGATTGCTAGAAGAGGCTGAAGTAAGTGTCAGAGTATTCACTCCAGATATAGATGAGAGCAAAGTCGGGAAAACACATGAAGAGCAGATACTGAATATTGCCTCTCATAAGCTTGATGCATATCTAAATAGCAACGCATTCAATAGTGATGAAGTTGCGCTATCTGCAGATACTCTTGTCTTATTCAGAGGTGAGCTAGTTGGAAAACTAAAAACAGAAGCAGCAGCTTTTGAATTTCTGAAAGAGATGAGCGGCAACAAGCATGAAGTGCTCACAGCGTGTGGCATATATATTCCAGGACTCGGAAAGAGCGTATTTCTTGATAGAGCAGATGTAATCTTCAAGACTCTTACTGACGCTGAGATAGCATCATATATAAGCACAGATGAATGGATGGGTGCTGCAGGTGCATATAGGCTTCAGAAGACAGGCTATAAGCTTGTAGAGCACATAGATGGAGATTGGACTACAGTTGTAGGACTTCCACTCTTGGAAATACTAAAGCGCGTCAATTCAGCAGCTCTTCATAGTGCTCAAAGCCTAAATTGAGAATAATGCGTATATGCTCATCAGATAAGCGATAGAAAATGCTTCTGCCCTCTTTTCTGAAACGGACCAAGCGTGAAGAGCGCAGAACTTTAAGCTGCTGAGAGATTGCACTTTGGCTCATGTCCAGTGCTTCAGAGATAAAGCCGACTTGGCACTCACCATTCTGATCTAAGAGATATAGTATCTTAAGTCTTGTTGCATCAGCAAAGACTTTAAAAAAATCTGCGATATCTATAATCTCTTCTTCACTTAACTTTTCTAACTCCATCTTTTCCTCCGCACTTTATTAGTCTATCATAAATCATAATCTATCTTTGAGGAAACTAACGAAAATGAATAAGAAAATCGGATTTATCGGAATTGGTATTATGGGTAGCCCAATGTGCCACCATCTTATGGAAAATGGAAATGAATTATTCATTTACACAAGAACTAAGGAAAAAGCTGAAATGCTCATCAAAGAAGGAGCAACCTGGCTTGAAAGTCCTGCAGCAGTAGCAGAAAAGAGTGAAATCGTCTTCACTATCGTTGGATACCCCAAAGATGTTGAAGAGGTATACCTCGGAGAGAAAGGACTTATTAAGGGTGCTAAAGAAGGTCAGATATTCGTAGATATGACAACTACAAAGCCTTCTCTTGAAATCAGAATAGACAAAGAGCTCAGAGAAAAAGGCGCAACACTTGTAGATGCACCAGTATCAGGCGGAGAGATTGGCGCTATAAATGGAAAGCTTACAATAATGACTGGTGGTGAAGAGAAAGATGTAAAAGCACTTGAGCCACTGTTGAAAGCTATGGGCACAAATATCTCATATCATGGAAAAGTAGGATCAGGTCAGCATGCTAAGATGTGCAACCAGATAGTTATTGCTGGAACTATGGCAGGAGTATCTGAGGCACTGGTATATGGCGCTAGAGCAGGCTTGGACCTAGAAACTCTTGTTGCGACTATATCAAAAGGCGCTGCTGGATGCTGGACTCTCGATAATCTTGCTCCAAAAGTAATCAATGGCAATATGGAGCCAGGCTTCATGGTTGAGCACTTCATCAAAGATATGAAGATAGCGCTAGAGGAAGCAGATGCTATGGATTTATCTCTTCCTTCCCTTGCG
Organism: uncultured Spirochaetales bacterium; assembly: GCA_934247875.1. Classification (GTDB taxonomy): domain Bacteria; phylum Spirochaetota; class Spirochaetia; order Sphaerochaetales; family Sphaerochaetaceae; genus Ornithospirochaeta. The sequence continues at coordinate 22,868 of CAKQJZ010000007.1, read as the reverse complement.
CTTACTAAAGAGCTATATACAGCACTTAAAGCTCAGGGCTATGGCCGAAAAGGAACACAGGCTCTTGTAAAAGCTTTAGAGACTCTTTCAGGGAGGTAATAAATGCAGATTGAAGAAGGAAAAGCCAGAATAATTCTGGACAATGGCGTTGAGTATAAGACTAACATCATTGTAGATAACCTTGGCGACAGATCTATTGATATATCAAAACTCAGACGTGACACTGGCTATATTACCTATGACCCAGGTTTTGTTAATACAGGCTCATGCATGTCTTCTATCTGTTACATAAACGGAGAGAAAGGCATTCTGCGCTATCGTGGTTATGACATTGAAGACCTTGTCAAAGAATGTGACTTCATCGAAGTTGCATACCTCTTGATCAAAGGTGCACTTCCTAATGCTGAGGAGCGTTTCAAATACCAGGAGCTTCTGAATAAGCACTCGCTCTTACACGTCAATATGCGTGATTTCTTCAAGAGCTACCCACATGATGCACATCCAATGGGCATATTATCTGCTATGGTTGCTTCTCTTTCAGCTTTCTATCCAGAGCTTGAAGAGAAGGACCCTGAAGAGAATATTGACTTGACTGTAACAAGACTTCTTTCAAAGATGAGAACTATTGCAGCATTCACTTATCGCCAGATGAATGGCCTGGACTTTGTAAATCCTCAATACAACCTCTCATACTGTGCTAACTTCCTCAATATGATGTTCTTCAGCTCTGTAAACAACTACGCACCTGATCCACTACATGTCAAAGCACTCAATGAGCTCTTGATTCTACATGCAGACCATGAGCAGAATTGCTCAACAAGCGCTGTAAGACTTGTTGGTTCATCAGAGGCTAATCTATATGCATCTGTCGCTGCTGGCTGCTGCGCACTCTGGGGCAGCAAGCATGGCGGGGCTAACCAGGCTGTCATGGATATGCTGATGAAGATGCATAATGAGAAGATCAAGCCAAGTGAGATCATTGAGAGAGCTAAGAACAAAGAAGACTCATTCAGACTTTCAGGCTTTGGACACAGAGTCTATAAGACGTTTGACCCAAGAGCCAAAATCGCAAAATCTCTATGCAAAGAAGTGCTTGCGGCTAAAAAAGAGACAGATCCGCTTCTCGATATCGCAATGGAACTTGAAGAAATAGCAACTCATGATGATTATTTCATCTCGCGCAACCTCTACCCTAACGTTGACTTCTATACAGGAATCACATTCCATATGATGGGCATCCCTGTATCTATGTTCACAGTTCTATTCGCAATGGGCAGACTCCCAGGCTGGATAGCTCATTACCTAGAGTGGAGACATGATCCATATCAGAAGATAGGCCGTCCAAGACAGGTATATACAGGAGAGGCTAAACGAGAAGTAATCCCAATCAATGAAAGATAAAGCATGAGCTTCAGGAGAAATCTTGAAGCTCTCTTTCTCTCACATCTCAATCCACTTCGGCTCAAGCAGAAAATCACATATATTGAGTGTCAAGATTCCATAATCGTCATAGTTTGGCAGAACCATATCTTTTGTTATTATGATTTTCTTGAAAGAATCAGCAATTTTTCTGAATGGTCTTATTTTTTGATTTCGTTTCTCTTCATCAGGCAAAGAATAAGCAGATTGAATATAATACCTAGAAGAACCCAAATTGCAAACGAAATCGACTTCAAGCTGTTTTCTTAAAACTTTGCCTTCATTATTCCTTTCAGCAATTGGTACAATGCCAACATCTACATTATAACCTCTCATTCTGAGTTCATTGTATATAACATTTTCCATTGAATGAGACTCATTAAACTGACGGAAGTTTATCCTTGCATTTCTTAATCCCAAATCTGAGAAATAATACTTCTTAGGATCTCTCTGTATATTCATAAGCCCTCTTTGCAATAGATTTTTGCAACAATTGCTAGTTTTCTATTATATATGCATTTGTATAAAGAGTTAGATCAATACTTAAGACATGCTAATGCATGATGCTATTTTGCCTTTGTTTCCTTTTATCACGATTATTCGTTTTCCATTTGTATTAATCTTATTAAAGAACTACACTTTCCTTTATCTAGGAGGAGAAATGAGCTATATCACAGCAGCTAATTCAGCTGCATTATATCTCGTTGTAGGTGCAGTGCTATTATTTGTAGCACTAGGCTGCGTCTACTTCATAATCAAGACATATAGAGCTGGCATCAAGATTGGGATGGATAAAAGTGCGCTCAAAAAGACTATCACTTCATCTGCCCTATTCACTGTTGTTCCATCTATTTCGATTTTGCTTGGAGTCATTGCGCTCTCTGGAAGCTTAGGCGTTCCTACTTCCTGGCTTAGGCTCAGCGTTGTTGGCAACCTCTCATACGAGGCTATAGCCGCTGAAGCAGCATCACAGGCTATGGGCACAACTCTAGATTCTTCAGTTCTAACTACAGAAAACCTAGTTACAATCCTTGCTGTTATGACAAGCGGAATATCTGCTGGAATCATATGCACGATCCTGTTTTGCAAAAGCTACTCTAAGCGTTGCAACAAAATAATGAATAAGAATGCTCAAAGTGAGAATAAGCAGAGCTTTTCTGACTGGGCTATGGTCAGCCTATTCATAGGTTTCTGCGGAACATTCATTGGTTCATACATTGCAGAAGCTGCTAGAGGAATATCATATATACCACTCTTAACAGCACTTGTAGCAGCCGTTGTCATGAAGCTTTGCCTGGTATTTGAGAAGAAAGGCTTTAAATGGCTTGAGAACTTCGCACTCTCAATCTCAATGCTCATAGCAATGGCGTCATCTATTCTATTTACAAGGATCGGAGGCTGATCATGGACGATAAGTTTGATTATTCAGAATTCGAGAAAAGCATCCATAGAGATGGAATAATAATGAACTCAATAGGCATTGCATTGCTTTTCGCTCTTCCATTTGTTTTCTCAGCAATCCTAAAGACCTCGATTAACTGGTCAGGCTACACAAAAGGCCTATTGAGAATAGGCGCTACATACATTCCAATCAGTATCGTAGAGTTCCTGATCTATGTTCCTATTTTGGGTGCAGGCGCTTCATACCTTTCATTCATCACAGGAAATATTCTGAACATGAAGCTCCCTTGCGCTTATAATGCACGTGAGATAGCTGGCACTAAAGCAGGAACTAAAGAAGATGGCGTTATAACAACTCTAGCTGTTGCTACATCTTCTCTTGTCACAATGCTCGTAATCTTCATCGGAGTGCTATTGCTGATTCCTTTGACACCTATACTTCAAAGCCCTACTCTGAAACCAGCTTTTGATAATCTCCTGCCTTCCCTATTCGGTGCACTAGGACTTCAATATTGCCAGAAGAGCTGGAAGATCACAGCGCTTCCTGTAATACTGATGACTGTGCTTTGCATAGCAGTTCCAGCACTTATCGAGCAGACTACTATTATGATGATAGCTGTAGGAGCAATGGCTATCGGCATCGCATTCCTTTTATATAAGAAGGGAATGCTAGAGGAGGAAAACAAATGAACGATGCACTATCTTATGCAGAAAAGCTCTCAAAAATGATACAGGTTGAGACTGTATCACAGCCAGATGTACCTAATACTGAGAAGTTTGATCGCTTCCATGAATGTTTAAAAGAACTATTCCCGCTTGTATTCTCAAAGTGTGAAGTAAAATACATAGACTCTTCTCTGCTTATCAAATGGAAAGGAAATGGCAAAAGCGAACCTATTCTCCTGATGAGCCACCAGGATGTAGTACCTGCAGAGGGAGAATGGAAATATCCTCCATTCTCAGGTGCTATTGAAGAGAATAGAGTCTGGGGCCGTGGCACTGTAGATACCAAAGGTTCTCTTATGTGCATATTCCAATCTGTTGAAGAGCTTCTTGAAGAGAACTACACTCCTTCCTGTGATGTTTATATCGCATCTTCTTCAACTGAAGAGGTTGCAGGCTCAGGTGCTCCTAAGACAGCTGAGTACTTAAAGAGCCAAGGCGTTAAGCTGCAGCTATTGATGGATGAAGGCGGAATGATTGTCGACAGTCCTATGCCTGGAGTTGAAGGCAGATTTGCTATGATTGGAACAGTTGAAAAAGGCACAGGCAATATTGTTGTAAGTGCATACTCTTCTGGCGGACACGCATCAGCGCCTGGAAAGAACACACCAATTGCGCGACTTGCTGCATTCATAAATGATTTAGAGCAGCACAACCCTAACACTATCGAACTAAGTGATACTGTACTTGAGATGTTCAAGCGTCTTGGACCTCATGCAAAAGGCATTATGGGGTTTGCTATGAAACATGCTAAGGGACTTAAGCCAATAGTAACTAAAGCTATCTCATCCTCTTCTCCAAAGGGAGCTGCAATGCTTAGAACTACTATGGCATTCACTATGTGCGGCGGATCAGAGGGCAGAAACGTACTGCCAGAACGTGCATGGGTAAATATCAACACAAGATTCATCCAGCACCAAGGTGTTGAGAAGACAAAAGAGATTCTTGATCCATACCTTAAGAAGTATGATCTAGTTGCTGATTACACAGGATGCAAGGAACCTCAGAAGCCTGTAGACCACAACGGTAAGGCATTCAAGCTTGTTGAGAATACAGTCAAAGAACTCTACCCTAATGTAATCCCAACTCCATATGTAATGACAGGTGGAACAGATGCTTACTACTACTCTATCGTTACAGATGACGCTATTAGATTTGCGCCTATCTACATAGACCAGCAGCAGCTTGATAGCATCCACGCAAAGGATGAGAACATGTTCATCTCATCACTACCTAAAGCTATCGAGTTCTATAAGACAATAATAAAGAAAATCTGACCCGCGATAATCAGAAGAGAGGCAGCCTCAGCGCTGCCTTTCTTTATGATTCAATATTTCTGGTTGCAACAACATCAATGCCGCTATCTACTATGTTCTTATAAACTACATCACCTATCTTGATAGGCGGAAAAAGCGCTACTCCCTTTAAGATATTGCAAGCTTCAATGACTTTATCTTTCGCTATAGCGCCATTTGTTTTAACTGAGCACATATAGTCGCTCTTGCTATCATTTACTCTTAGAGACGTTGTCAGCACACGCTTAGGCGCTGTTACTTCATTCTCTGCATACTTCTTGCCATTTAGACATGAGTTGCCAGCAATAGACAGAATCTTATCTCCATCCATTTCGAGAGTTATTATGCAGCCTAGAGGACAGCCTATACATGTAAGTTCTCTTTTACTCATCATCTCCTCCTGCATAGACTTCAATTGTTTCAATCTGCCCGCCAAAGCATGATGCTTTAAGCTTCACGCTCTCCATCTCTCCAGGAGCCATAATCCTGCGCTTCAGCTCTGTGACAAGATTACCGTTGATGAAAATCTTTATCTTCCCATTCCTGACGACATTGGAGACTCTGAAACGTATTATCAGATCATCATCAATATTGCGGCTAATGCGCTCTGGAACTGTGTATCTGACAATGCCGCTTGTCTTTACATCTACAAGGTCTTTTGTCTTCTTTGTATACCGCGCAGCACTTAAGCCAGCCTTCTCAGCCTCTTCTGATACATAGTCAACTAAATCATGGACATGAAGCACATTGCCAGAGGCAAAGATGCCATCAACATCTGTCTCAAGCTCATCATCTACTATAGGACCTCCTGTTATAGGAGACAAAGAGACGTGGGCAGATGATGAAAGCTCATTTTCAGGAAGGAGTCCAACAGAGAGAAGCAGAGTATCGACATCAAAGTGAATCTCTGTACCTTTTATAGGTTTTCTATTCTCATCTACTTCTGAAACAACTACACCTTCCAAGTGATCATTTCCTTCTATCTTAGTGATAGTGTGTGAAAGATATAGCGGGATATTGAAGTCATCTAAGCATTGCACGATATTGCGCTTCAAGCCCGATGAGTATGGCATAAGCTCAACAACTGCTTCAACTTTAGCACCTTCTAGCGTCATTCTGCGTGCCATAATGAGACCAATATCTCCAGAGCCAAGAATAAGGACACGGCGGCCAAGCTTAACACCCTCGATATTCACTAAGCGCTGCGCAGTTCCAGCACTGAAAATGCCAGATGGCCTCGTTCCTGGAATATTCAAAGCTCCTCTTGGTCTCTCTCTGCACCCCATTGCAAGCACTATTGCTTTAGCATCAAGTGTTACTAAGCCTTCGCTCTCATTGATATATGTGACTTTATGATCTGAGACATCAAGAACTGTGGAATTGAGAAGATATGGAATATTCTCTTCTTCTACTTGCTTTATGAAGCGATATGCATATTCAGGTCCAGTAAGCTCTTCTTTGAAAGTATGGAGACCAAAGCCGTTATGTATGCATTGACCCAGAATTCCACCTAGCTTATCGCTTCTTTCAATGATCAGAATGCTCCCTGCTCCACCTTTTTTCGCGCCAAGCGCAGCAGCAAGTCCAGCAGGGCCTCCTCCTATGATTACTACGTCAATCATTCTCGCCCCCTGTGATTACTTTTGAGTTCTCATTGTTCTTTGAGACATCATAGATAGATTTGCCTGTGTACTCAGCTAATAGTTCCATTACGCGAGGAGTACAGAAGCCTGCCTGGCATCTTCCCATGCCAGCTCTTACTCTTCGCTTGATTCCATCCATGCTCTTAGCACCTACATGTCTTGTTATTGAATCAATAATCTCACCCTCTGTAACTAGCTCACATCTGCATACTACTTTGCCATACAAAGGATTAGAAGCGACAAGGCGTTCTAGTTCTGACTTTGGTAGCTCGCTGACTCTTATTGGACGCTCTCGTCTGAGAACAGGATCAGCTTTCTTGCTAAAAGATCCCTTCTTCTCAATGAGACTAGCTACATATTCGCCAATTGCAAGAGATGCACTCAGTCCAGGGCTCTCTATCCCTGCTACATTGAAAAAGCCAGGAGCTCCTTCTGCTTCCCCTATTACGAAGTCATCGCCATCTTCATGTGCCCTAAGACCTGCAAATGATGTGATTACCTTCTTAAAAGGAATGCTATCAACGCTCTTAAGCGCATCACGTGCTATTAAGTCGAGATTTTCTTGGAGCGTTGATCTATCTGCTTTATCATTCTGGAAGACAGCTGTTGGACCAATCATCAGGTTTCCATGGACTGTTGGTGTTACCAGCACGCCTTTGCCTTTATCTGTTGGGATCTGGAATATAGTGCTGTTTATGTAGCCCTTAGTTGATTTATCAAAGAGCATATAGCAGCCACGTTTTGGCGTAATATTGAGTTTCTTTGTAGAGACTAAGTTATTGAGCTTATCTGCATATAGCCCCGCTGCGTTGACGACATACGATGCAGTTACAGACTCATTATCGCTGAATATGATCTTCCAGCCATTATCTATTGGGCAAATATCAACAACTTCTTTATTGAAGAATAATTCAGCTCCATTCTCATAAGCATTCTCACTGAGAGCCTCTGTCAAAGAGAATGGACAGACTATGCTGCTAGACTTCAGATGGAGCGCTTTAGTAACAGATGATGATAAATGAGGCTCAATTCTGCGTGCATCATCCCCGCTTATTATCTCCATATCCTTAACGCCATTAACAAGGCCGCGATTATAGAGCTCTTCTAGCTTATAATCATCTTCATGAGTTAATGAAATAACTAAGGCACCATTGTTTTTATAATCAAAACCAAGCAGCTCGCTCTCTTTCTTCATCAGCTCAACGCCTCTGATATTCAGCTTGGCCTTAAGTGTTCCTGGCTCTGGGTCATAGCCTGCATGAACAATACCGCTATTGGCTTTTGTTGTTCCCGATGATATATCCTCTTCTTTTTCAAATAGAGCGCACTTGGCATTCAGAAGTGATAGGTATCTGAGAGCAGCAGCACCTGCTACTCCACCGCCTATCACAGCAACATCATAATCCATATATTCCTCTTTTTTTTATGCTTAATATTCTACCCTATTTCTGCACTATTTTGTCTTAAACAATTAGGTTCATTTGGTTTAAAGAGGATTATATGCGCAGCATTGAAATCATGAATAATCAAAGACAAGACACAGCTCTATCTCTTCATCGTATGATTGTACTTCTATTTTCTTAGCTGATGCAGAAATAAAAGCTTCTTCTCCTTTTTGAAGCGTCAGAGAATTATCAGCGCATGATAATTTGGAGTTTCTCCCTTTTACCAAAAGAGCGGCAGAAGCTCTATCAACATCTAGAGATATAGAGCTATTAGGAGTTAAGCGCAGCCTTCTAACTTCAAAAGAATTTACTCTTTCATGTGAGACAAGAACATCATAAGTGGAAGTTGAATCAGAATGGAGATTTTGAATATCAAGTTTGAAGTTCTTTTCTGCGTCGCTTACAGAATACTCTGTGTAATCGAAAATATCGAGACAGAAATCCAGTGTTCTATTCATGAATCTAGCTTCTGTAGGAACTATTATCCCTTCTCTGTTGTATTCGCATCTGACAACTAAATCTGAAGGCTCCATTATCTCAAGCATCATAACATTTTCACCAATAGCATGAGGAACACCACCCGGGATAATCCACACATCTCCTGGCTTTACAGGGACTTTTTCAAAACAGCTATCCATTGCTTTGATATCTTGAGTCTCTATTATCCTCTTCCACTCCTCTTTTGTTGGAGCATGCTGGAAACCTATACGAATATAACCATCGCCTCCAAAGCAATCGAGTATGTAATATGTCTCAAGCTTCCCATATTTCGAATTCAGATATTTCTTTGCAAAATCAGCTGTAGGATGAGCTTGCACATGTAGGCGCATTGAAGAGTCAAGAATCTTGAAGAGAAAACCTAAGCTTGCGTCTTTCTTTCCAAGCCAGAACTCTGGATCACTCTTAATTACATCTATAAGAGGAATTTTCTTGCCATTATATATGCATTTTGAAAGTCCTTCATTCTTAATTTCTTCAAGCCCTGGATTCTTTGCTTCTACTATAGAGGCTATCCACTCTTCAGGCATATCTGAAGGGCCTTGCGAGGCTATATGCTGAAGAGCATCTATATGCTCTCCTCCAAGATAGTTACGACGAACTCTATTTTTTGAAAGCTTTAATATCTTCTCTTCCATAATCAACCTCTTTTCCACTTGAGAACATAACAAGCATCACCACTGAGTGGAATCTCTGCATTTCCATTATTTATATCATAAATATCGCCAGTCATTATATTCTCCAATGAAGAAACTCCTTCAAGACTAGATAGTGATACTCTATCAAAATCAGATGAGAAATTGATTAAAAGCATAGCGTTTGCATTCTTTCCTTCTATCATTGAAACATGAGTTGTAGGCTTTTTATCAAATAGAACAGTATTGCCTTTCTCTTCAAGAAGAGATTCAAAATAGTCTCTGATACTTAAAATACTCTCATTCGCTAAAGACAAAAAGATGCCCGCGCTAGGGCGGGACAATCTTTGGTTTTATGTTTCTTATTTCTCAAACTCAACTGAGACATTTTCGTTAACTGGTTTTTTATAGGTTGAGTATGTAACTCTTTCAAGTTCTACTTCAGCATCCTCTGGCATTCCACTTAAATCCAAAGTTCCGATTGTTATATCTTCTAGCTCTACTTCTTCAGCTGCTTTGATTATTACTGTTTCAGCGCTTCCACCTTTGATTTCAAGCTCTTCAGCAGCTTCTACTGTAAGAATAGTCTTAAAGATACAGTCTTCAAATTTGATTTCAGCTTTAGAGTTATTGATTGTAACATCGCTACTGAATGTGAATCCTGTAAGATGGATTTCTTCAAGCTTTATAAAACTTGGTACTACTGAAATAGTTGCACCCTTTGCTTTTAGTTTCAGCTCATCAAGATTTGTAAGTTTATTAATTTCATCAATAAGCTTTGAGAACTCTGCTTCGTCTGTTCCTGAGATTACTAATGTAAGCTCATCTTTAGCATATGCTATTGCTATGAACTCGTCGACTGTCAAAGGATTACCAGCTGTACCCTTCTCTCCTTCTGGAGCAGCAACAGACTCAAGTGTTACGTAATAGCCATTGTCATATTCAGCAACAATGTATGGCAGGTATTCAGCTGGAATATCTACGAGCTTCTCATTATTCTTGCGATTATTCTCATCTAGCCAATCTTCGATTCTATCAAAAAGTGCAGAGCTTGCAGATGACTCATCATCATCGAGTACTTCCCACTCATCAAATACGAATCCTGGTTTTGCACTTGCTTCTAAAGATGTTTTAGCTGGAACTTCTACAGTTGCTGTGAATACTACATTATTCTTTCCCGCTATTGCGCCAGACTCTGGAACAAACTGATCTTTGATATCTGTACCATTTAGTTCAATCTTATCTACAGAACCAATAGTTAAATTACTTCCCAAAGCTCTTTCAGTCTTAGCTGTTGCTGTTCCGATAACACGTACTGTCTTAGTAGATATAGGGTTTGTCTCTGCACATCCTGTTAGAACAGAAGCGAGTAATAATGCGATTAGAATTGAAATAATTGTTTTTTTCATTTTTTATTCTCCATGTTTTTTTTCTTTGTATTAGGAGAATACGTAACTAATTTTCTAAAAGTGGGGTCACTTTGAAAAAAAGTTAATTTTCTTTTCAATCATCCTCTTCTTCGTCATCATCTGAATCATCGTCTGAGTCGGAATCACTATCATCATCGGAATCACTATCATCATCGGAATCACTATCATCATCGGAATCACTATCATCATCGGAATCTGAATCATCATAGGAATCTGAATCATCTGAGTCATCATCATCGCTATAGCTTACGTTTTCATCATCTGAATCAGAGTCATCATCATCTGAAGAATAATCATCAGAACTATAATCATCGTCGTCATCGATATCATCTAATTCATCATCATCTTCTAATTCATCATCTGTTTCGTCATCGTCAAATTCGTCTGGTTCTTCAAACTCATCTTCATCGTCATCTGGATTAATTATTGATAAGATATCATCCACATCGAGATCATCTTCATCTTCTATCCATGATTTGATATCTGGAATTGATACATTTGAGAGCGGAAGATTCTTTATTAGATTTTCAATAAGCTTCTGCTTCTCTTCTGCGTCCATTTCATCATGCTTTACAAGAGATTCTATACGATCTTCTATTAAATCCTCAATGTCATCGTCATCATCTTCTGAATCTTCAATATCATCGTCATCTGACTCATCGTCGTCAAAGTCAGATTCTTCCTCATCTTCATCATCATCTGATTCTTCATCGTCTGATTCTTCTTCGTCATCATCTTCGTTGTCGTCTAGTTCATCAAGATTATCATCGTCTTCTTCAATATCATCTAAATCATCATCAAAGCCGTATTCATCGTCGTCATACTCTTCGTCAATAATAGGCTCTTCAATTATGGTTGATGGTTCTTTTGTCTGAGTTCTTTCTTTTTCAATAATCTGGATAGTTACTGGTTTCTCAGTTGCGCTTTCTACGCTCTTTGCAACATTTTCTTCTGTTTTATGAACCCACTTATCTTTCTTGCTTACTGCTTCGATCTTGACCACAGCATCATCTTTCAAGAATCCATCTTGATCTGCTTTTGCAACAAGTTCTTCTGTTACACTCTCAAGAGAGTGATGTCTTGGTTTGTAATTCTCAATCAGCACTTCGCCATCTTCATTGAGTGCTGTTACTTTGATTACCTGATTCAATCTGTTTATAGACATCTCGATATCTGGATTAATGCTCATTCTTACAGCACCAACTGGGAAGAAGAACATCTGCCACATGAATATAAGAGATGTGATAAACGATAGTACTATATTCTGGATCTGCAAATACTTAGTTTTTAGAATTGATACTCTTTCCTGGTATCTGAACTCAATTACGCTATTTGTTCTGTCGCCAACAGATAGTCCATTATTTGCAACTTTTATTATCCTTCCATTATTCTCGAGAACGATAGCATATGCTGGATGTGTTTCCAGTACAAGATACTTATACTCTCTCATAAGCTATCTCCTCTCATCTGGCATAGATGGCCTCTGATAATAACAAAGCCATTAGTAAATGCGAGGAATATTCCAACAAGATATTTCCTATGTCGCTCTAGCGTTTTTCTATCAAATCCACCTTCTTTGACGAGGATAGATAAAGGAAGCTTCTTAGTGTTTGTGAGAATATCTAGAATATGGGGATTGTGCTTTGCGTATTCAAGTGCATTCAAGCAAACATCCATTGTGCGTTTCTGACGCGGTGCGTTATCAGCAATCTCGGAGAGCGTTAAGCCGTATTCTGATAATGCAACCTGGAACTCTGCTATCTCATCTTTCGTGCACTCTCTCTTCTCAATATATTCAATAGATGCCTTTTCATCTTCTACTATATCGAGAAGAGTCTGCTTCTCATCTTCATTTATTTTCTCATCAAGTGATAATGTCTTATCCTTTTCTGAGATATATCTGAAGTAATCGATAAGCCTGTTTTTGATATATGTTCTAGCAAGAGGAAAGAAAGCGCCTTTGCTCTTATCATAGTTCATAAGAGCTTCATAGAAGGCAAACATAGCTATTGATAGCTCATCGTTCTTCTCTTCAAATTCACCAAGTGCCCCAGCCTTCATTACTTCACTCCTGATGAAAGGTGTGTATTTTTCTATGAAGCGATCTGTATTTCTCGGATTCGCTCTCGCTTCATCAATCTCTCTTAAGAGAGCTCTCTCTTCTTGCACCTTACATCCTCTTTAGCAGTTTACGTAATTAATTATCCAAAATTGGGGTAGAACATTAAACAGTATAGCATACCTGTCATAAAATATTTAGGAAGTAGAAACCCCGCCACTTGCAGCGCGGAGAAAACTTCCTACTGTATGTTTTATGCTATAAGCCAGCACATACAAACTGTCGAATACCTTCGCCAAGGTTAATGAGAGGTTTTAAAGGTGCTCACTGTTCCTATACCTCAGAACTGTTTAAAACACCGCTTAGAGCAGCAGACTAGGTATAACATCCGCTGGTAACTATATATTCTCTCTTAACGTAGTTCCTATTATGCAGTATCCATAGACCTGCATAATATCACTTAGGCTACTCACCAAGGATTTTAGCAACCCCACAGGCTTGTCCGTGGGTATTAGTGAGACTGCTTAATGCTTTTATTATAATGCTGCAATCAGATTGGCTGTAAACTCAACTGTATTAAGTTCCTTGCCTTCTCTATTCTCTTTGATCATCAAAGCATATAGATCTCTTGTTACAGCGCCTTCTTTGATTACTTTGGAAATAGCACGTCTGATTAACAGAGCTGCTTCGTTCCAGCCCATATACTCAAGCATCATCGCTCCTGATAGTATAATCGAAAGCGGGTTCACTATATTCTTGCCTGCGATATCTGGTGCAGTACCGTGCGTAGCTTCAAATACTGCAGCGCCTGTGCTGTAGTTTATATTAGCACCTGGAGCTATTCCAATGCCGCCAACCTCTGCAGCAAGCGCATCTGATACATAGTCGCCATTGAGATTCATTGTAGCTATTACATCGTAGCACTCAGGCTTCAAGAGAATGTTCTGCAAGAATGCATCACATATGCAGTCTTTGATCTCTAAGTCATCCATTCCATCTCTTGGAATGAATACTCTTCCATCTTTTTCATATGCGCCATATTTGCTCTTTGCTAGCTCATAGCCCCAAGCTCTGAAGCCACCTTCAGTAAACTTCATTATATTGCCCTTATGAACTAGAGTTACATTTCGTCTGTTATGCTCTAGCGCATAATCAATAGCGGCGCCAATCAGTCTTTCTGATCCCTCTTTGGAAACAGGCTTAATGCCAATAGCACTGGTCTCTGGGAATCTGATTTTCTTAACGCCCATCTCATGCTCTAGAAAATCGATTACTTTCTTGACTTCGTCACTATCTTTAGGCCACTCAATACCTGCGTAGATATCTTCTGTATTTTCACGGAATACTACCATATCTACATTCTCTGGATGCTTAACAGGAGAAGGTACGCCTTCAAAGTACTCAACTGGGCGAAGACATACATATAAATCAAGCGTCTGACGCAATGCGACGTTTATAGATCTTGCACCCTTTCCTACTGGAGTCATAAGTGGTCCCTTGATAGCAATAAGGTTTTCTTTAATCAAAGAAAGTGTCTCTTCTGGTAGATTCACACCTGTCTTCTCTATAGCTTTTCCACCTGCTAAAGCCTCAACCCACTCTATAGCTCTCTCTTTGTTATAAGCTTTCTCAACAGCTGCATTCAGAGTGTTAATCATAGCAGCTGTTATTTCCTTGCCAACTCCATCTCCTTCTATATAAACAACAGTTGGATTAGATGGGACTACTAGTTTTTCATCGATAATCTGGACTCTCATTTGCCACTCTCCTTGAGAAGATTAAGTCTGCCACCAGCTAGAAGCATCTCTTTCTGGAATGGGGATGCAAATAACGTAAGTGGTATTGAGATATTCTCAGTAACATCAAACAGCTCAAACTTACCGCTTTCAACGCAATCTCTAGCACCTTTGATTACAAGCTCATCACCCTCTTTGAGCTTATCATAATCACTCTCCCTCTCAAAAATCAGAGGAAGAATGCCAAAGTTGCATAGATTAGCCTGATGTATTCTCTCAATTGATTTAGCTACTACAGCTTTAACGCCTAGATACATTGGGCAGATAGCTGCATGCTCACGCGATGAGCCTTGGCCATATGATAAGCCTGCAACAATGAAGCCAGCTTTGCCTTCGTCTCTGGCTTTTGCAGCACGCTGAGGGAATGTCGCATCGACATTCTCGAATACGAATTCAGAGTAAGCTGGGATATTTGACCTATATTTAAGCCTAACGCCAGCTGGCATGATATGGTCTGTTGTGATCTTATCACCGACTTTAATGAGAAGAGTTCCATCAAGAGTCTCGCTAAGAGCAACATTAGAAGGAGGCATTCCGATATTCGGCCCTCTCTTGATAGGTTCTGGATTCTTAGGAGGGAATATAAACATAGAATCATCAATCAAGAAATCGCCTTCAACTTTTATAGATGCATAATCAATATCACACTCTCTTGGATCTGCTACATAGCCTTTTATAGCTGAATAAGCAGCGCTCTCAGGACTTACAAGATATACCTTCGCACTCTTTGTGCCACTTCTGCCTTCAAAGTTTCTGTTGTTTGTTCTCAGTGATACGCTCTCAGTCCCTGGGCTTTGATGGTTGCCAATGCAAAAACCACATGCACTTTCAAGTATTCTGGCACCAGAATGGATGAAAGTATCGAGAGTGCCATCTTCAGTAATCATTCTGAGCACAGCTCTTGAGCCTGGTGCTACTCCAAGAGAAACACTTGGTGGTACTACATGACCACGAAGAATAGCAGCTGCGCGTTTAAGATCCAGATAGCTTGAGTTAGTGCATGAACCGATTAATACCTGGTTTACAGGAAGTCCCTTGATGCTATCAATTGCTACAACATTGCCTGGGCTATGAGGAGCTGCAGCCATTGGCTCTAAGCTATCAAGATCTATTTCAAAATAGTCATCATAAAGCGCATCGTCATCTGCACTTAGCTCTATCCAGCCGTCTCTCTTTTCTGCATTCAGGAACGCTTTCGTTATTTCATCAGAAGGGAATAGAGATGTTGTTACACCACACTCTGCGCCCATATTAGCAATAGTTGCACGCTCAGGAACGGAAAGAGTCTTAACTCCATCTCCTGCGTATTCAAATACAGTGTTTACATTGCCTTTAGTGCCAAAGCGCTCAAGGACTTTCAATATTATATCTTTTGCTGAAACAAATGGTCTCAGCTTTCCTTTGAGAGTTATCTTTACAACTCGTGGAGCAATGATTGAAAAGCCAACGCCTGCCATAGCAAGTGCTACATCCAAGCCACCAGCTCCCATTGAAAAAGAAGCTAAGCCTCCTGCAGTTGGCGTATGAGAATCAGAGCCAAGCAAGGTCTTTCCTGGGAGAGCAAAACGCTCAAGATGGACTTGGTGGCATATGCCATTTCCAGCACGTGAGTATATGACGCCTTTATCAGCTGCAACTGTTCTTAGATATTCATGGTCATCAAAGTTCTCAAATCCAACCTGGATAGTATTGTGATCTACATAGCTCACAGCAAGCTCATTTCTGACTTTATCGAGTCCTAAAGCTTCAAACTGAAGGTATGCCATAGTTCCAGTAGCATCCTGTGTCAGTGTCTGATCAATTCTGATAGTGATGCTCTCGCCCTTTTCAAGCTTTCCTGAAATCAGATGATTCTCAAGGATTTTGTAACATAAAGATCTGCCCATTAAACACCATCCTTTATTGAGTTATTTTTACCACTTTTCATTTGTTTGAAAAATACGATTTCTATGAAAATTAAGATGATTGAAATTACTACATATCCAATTATTAGAGTCTGAAAGCTCTTCAATTGGTAAACAAGTGCCCCCAAAAGAGAGCCAACTATAGTTGCAAATGTCAATATCACCTCATGCATGACCATTCTCATGCTTCTGTCTTTTACGCCAACTGAACCATGAAACATAGAGCTATCATAGAGGAGAGAGAATATGATTCCATATAAAGCAAATGCAATCATGCGAATGAATAAGATCTTGCAGGAAGCAATGACAATAGAGACAGCTATAAGCATAAGCTCTGCACTGATTATGACTTTTAATTTTCTTTGCCATATCGTCATTTTACCTAAGATATAGAATGAGAGAGAGGATGCTATGCCAAAGAACATCAATAGCACTCCAGTTATATTTCCTCCAGCATTAAGCACATCAGATGAGTAGAGAGGATAAACTGTGAAGAGTATTCCATATAGCATATAGAGAAGAAACAGAGAGGCCCAGCTTGATAGCAATATAGCTTTAGTTGGTGGCTCTTCAGCTCTCTCTTCTCCTTTTCGCTCTCTTACGTCTCCTTTCTTTATGAAAAGAGATGCACATGATAAGGCCAAGATGAGCATAAGCGATAGATAAAACGGCAAACGATAGCTTCTGAGAGACAGAATGCCAGATGTTGCTGTTGCCGCGCCTGAGCCTATAGACCACGCAACATTGAACTTCATTATGCTTCTGTTCAGATTATCGCCTTCATCTGAGAGTGTTATCAGTGTCTCGACATTAGGCCAGAGCAGCGATGTTGATGCGCCATAGATTATTAGAGCTATGAAAGAAAGCGCTTTAGAATCCACTAGAACAAGTGTCAGAATGGCTGCGAAGACCAAAAGGAATGAAACAGTGATGGACCTTTTTTCTTGTCCTTTTATGAATAGCGGAACAATCAAGCAGAAAACAAAATATGAAAAGGGATAGATTGATGCTGCGATTCCTACTTCAAAAGAAGTAAAGCCACGCTCCTTAAGAAAGTAAATCAGAGCGAAGTTGATCATCGTAAGCGCAAAGTATCCAAAACAAGAGAGGAATGCTAAGAATTGTTTGTTTCTATCCATCAGCGTTAGTCTACCAATAGCTTAGATTGCTTGCAATAATCCAGAGTAATGTCTAAGCTTTTAGCCATGAATAATAACATACTGTCAAACCCAGTATTCATATCAGCACTATGCGCAATGCTGATTGCACAATTCGTGAAGCCTTTCATCTATCTGATCTCAAACAGAGAATGGAAAGGTGTCCTTATTTTCTCTAATGGAGGAATGCCTTCATCTCACACATCGACAGTATGCGCTATGACAACTGCTGTAGGACTTACAGATGGCTTTGGCTCAACACTATTTGTCATTTCTCTGATTTTTGCCTTAGTTGTAATGAACGACGCTGTGAATGTGCGCTTAGAGACTGGACGCCAGGCAGAACTGCTCAATGAGTGGTCTACTCTGTTTTCTGATATGTTCCATGATAAGATCTTCACACGAAAGAAATTCAAGACTATGGTAGGTCACACTGTACTCCAGGTATTCTGGGGCATGATCATAGGAATAGCTGCTGGAGCTATCATAACAATAGGTTGTTTTTAATGAAAAAAGCAAAAGAAAAGAGCGATGTGCTCTTTGATAAATACTATAAAGGGCAATATGGAGATAGATGGGAGGCTCTTAAAGAAGCACTCCTTCTTGAAAAAGACACGATGGTAGAAATACCAGGTCTGCTCACTCCTTATTATCTCGATAATATCTCATATAAAACAGCTGACTCGCTTCCTGTATCAGAAGGCATGAAGGTCCTTGATATGTGTGCAGCACCAGGTGGAAAGACACTGGTTATTGCAAAGAAGCTGAAAGGCAAAGGCGAGCTTGTCTCCAATGACAGATCTCCAGACAGACGCGAAAGACTCAGAAAAGCAATATCTTCATCATTAAGCGAAGAAGAGAAAAGCATTATCAGAGTCACAGGCTTTGATGCTAGTGCCTGGGGTGTTTATGAGAAAGGAGTATATGACGCAATACTATTAGATGCACCATGCTCGTCAGAGCGTCATGTAATCAATGATAGAAAACACTTAGACATATGGTCTGAGAGCAGACCTAAACGTCTCTCTATACTCCAATACTCTATGCTCTCTTCTGCGCTGATAGCTTCAAAAGACGAAGGATACATACTCTACTCTACTTGCTCTATCAATAAGAATGAGAATGAGAGAGTTATTGAAAAGCTCTTCAAAAGACATGGAGAGGAGATTGAAGAGATTGCTCTTCCATTTGGAGAGAAGCTTCAATACGGCTCTATAGTGCTTCCAGACATAAGCGGCGGCGAAGGTCCTATGTTCGCATGCCTCTTAAAAGTCAGAAAATCCAATTGAAGCTCAATCTCACTTTCCTTATAATCATCAAGGCTTGATATGATTGACTTAAATAAGGTTCTCAACAAAGAACAAGCAGCAGCTGCTGCTAAGATAGAGGGTCCTGAGCTTATTATTGCTGGTGCAGGCTCTGGAAAGACAAGAATGATCACATACAGAATTGCTCATATGCTCGAAAGCGGCATTAATGAGCGAAATATTCTTGCCCTGACATTCACCAATAAAGCTGCAACAGAGATGAGCGAGAGAATCAGATCACTTACAGGCAAGCCTCTTAAGAACCTAACAACTACAACATTCCATTCATTTGGGCTTGGCTTATTGAAGCAATATATCCAGCACCTTGGTTACCATAATGACTTCACTCTATATGATGCTAATGACAACATAGCACTTATCAAAAACTGCATCATACAATGTGGCCACTTGGTAAGTGATTACAACGTCAATACATTAAGCTCACTCTTTTCTGACCTGAAAACAGGGCGTGCTACTATCAAGAATAATGATAGCCAGATAGCACTTATCTATGATGAATGGCTTAAAACGCAAAAAGCATATAACGTAGTTGACTTTGATGACCTGATATTGCTTCCAATCAAGCTTTTCACACTAAAGCCATTCATCCTTGAAGAGGTCCAGGATAGATTCAGATACATAATGGTTGATGAATTTCAGGATACTTCCCTGCTCCAATATACTTTTGTCTCAATGATAGCTAAAAAATACAGGAATCTTGCTGTTGTTGGCGATGATGATCAGTCCATCTACTCATGGCGTGGTGCTAATTATCAGAATATAATGATGTTTGAACAGGACTTTCCTGAACGTGCTGAATTCAAGCTTGAGAGGAACTATAGATCAACTGGAAATATATTGAGTGCAGCTAACTCTGTAATAATCAACAACAAAGATAGAAAAGAGAAAAAGCTTTGGACAGAGGAAGGAGACGGTGCATCAATATACCTGAGAAAGCATAAGAATGGAGATAATGAAGCATTCTGGATAGCAAGTACTATCAGAAAGGAAATGAGAGCCAACAAGTATGACTATAAGGATTTTGGAGTGCTTGTCAGGACAAATAACCTTATCTCATTGATTGAGAACTCTTTCATTGAACAGCAGCTTCCTGTTAAGATCTCTGGTGCGCAGAGCTTCTTTGACAGACGAGAAATCAGAGATATGCTTTCATATCTCAAAGTGCTTATAAACAAGAAAGACGATGTATCTCTTTTAAGGATAATCAACACACCAAGACGTGGAATTGGACGCACAACTGTTGAACGCTTAAGAGCTTATGCTGACGAGAAATACCTCTCTCTTTTTGATTCAATAAAGGAAATACCAGCTGACAGGATTCCTAAGAAAAGCAAGGAAGCTCTAGATAAATTCACTTCTCAGATTTCTTCATGGAGACATCTCATTGAAACTAATCCTAAGAGAATAATTGAGACTATTGTTGCTGAAACAGGATATGAGCTCATGCTAAGAGAAGAATTCCCAGATAGTGAGAAAGCTGTTGCATATAAGATGAAATCCATCTCTTTCTTGCAAGATAGGCTTACAAGATTCATTGACACTCACCAGGATTCGACAATAAGAGACTATGTAAATGCAGTCTCAATACTTGGTGATGATGATAAAGACAATGACAACAAAGTAAACTTAATGACAATGCATGCCTCAAAAGGGCTTGAATTCAAAGAAGTCTTCCTTGCTGGCGTTGAAGATAACATAATACCATCAGCTAGAGCACTTGAAGAAAATCCGCTGAACATAAATGAAGAGAGAAGACTCTTTTATGTTGCAATCACAAGAGCTCGTGAGAAGCTTATAATCAACTATGCAGAAGAGCGAACAAGCAGAGAAGGAGAAGTGAAAATAGCGCTTCCATCCAGATTTCTAAAGGAAATACCTCATGAGCTATTTGCAGATGAAGAGAAAAGCAAGGCTGAAGAAAGAGCAGATAATCTAAAAGCTGCACATGCGCTTCTTGAAAGAATGAAAGCAAGAAACAAACATTAATATAATTACAAATATAAACTTATATAACTATTATATATCTTCTAAACAGAAATCATTAAGATATTAAACAACTTTTATAAAATAATAATTATATTATTAAATCGAAAACATTACTGATTAGAGTACTTTTTATAGAACTCTTTCAGCGCAAAACGAATACCAGCAGCCCAACCAAGGCCCATGTTATCAAAAACATCTTCAAGATCAGATTTAAAGGAAGGCTCAATAGAGAAAGTAGTCAGAATCTTCTTCTCTTTTGCCTCCTTATTTGAAAACACTTCTTTTGCGCGCTGTCCACTCAAGCTCTCGATCTCATTATTTGAATCTGCTTGTTTTCTTAATGCCATTTTTCCTCTCTCCTTTTATTTCCAAATCGATTTATTAATCAAATGCAATGATTCAATAGTAGCAGGTTTTAAACCTCGCCCCCGCACCTTATATAGCTGAGGAACTTTACCCGCTTCTTGAGCCTTTCTAAAGAGAGGTTCAACTGGAATCTTATATACTTCATATTTTCCAGACGAAGAAGCAGCTTTATATATATCTCTATGCTGTCTAATTCTTTCGTCAAAAGAATTTATTATAGTTTTATTATGTTTAACAGTAGATTTGAAATTCTTCTTGAGCTTAGCAAGCTCATCTATGAAAATCTCAAGTCCATCGAGACTGAAGACTTCTGGAGTCATTGGAGTGATTATCTCATCACTAGCAATAAGTGCAGCTCTCTCTAATCTGCCAAGGCCTGGTGATAAATCAAGAACAATATGCTCATAATCCGTCAGTTCACCAATCAGATCCTGAATAACAAAAGGCTCATCAACAAGCTTCGTCTCACTATAATTCTTTAAAGTACCACCAATACCAAAAGTTGGCAGAATATATAGATTAGGAACATCAGGAAGTGCAACAACAGCATCATCGATATAGCACTTACCTTGTAAAACATCAGATAGTTCGTAACGAGGAGCAGATTTCAGAAACCAAGAAGATAAATTCCCCTGTGGATCACAATCTATAATCAAAGTCTTCTTACCTCTTAAAGCAGATTGGCACGCCAAAGTACCGGCAACAGTAGTTTTGCCCACTCCTCCTTTCTGCAAATAAAAAGCAATAGCTTTTGACATACATTCTCCTTGTACAAAAACTAGATTAAACCAATAAAGAACTAAATTCAATAATAATAAAAAATATAGAGAAGTTAATAATACTTATATGCTTATTATATTATTACGATATCATTTATAAATTGTTTCAAATCAATTTTAATAAATAACTATATACCAATTATTTTAAAGCTATGAAAATAAAATATATAAACAATAAGAGACATTTTCTTAACTGTAAATAAGGTAAATTGTCCTACATATATATTATATTAAATAGCAGAATAATAACAATATTGTTTTTATATAGAATCATATCGCTATTATATATTTCAAATAGCTTTATTATATAGTATTTTAATATTTATATATTACAATATATTATCTTTAATATATATTCTAATATTATATAATATCTGATTGATATCTTTTTTTATATAATTGATTAAATAATTATATTATAAATTACTATTTCAATATATCTACTATGTTTAAAATATAATACCTACAAGGAAATATATTGATAATAATCATTTTATTAAATATTTCATATCATAAAGATATAATAACATTTAGACTCAATAGAAATATTATATTCAATCTTATTATTTTTATAGTACTTTTTATATAGTTATATATTTTTATTATATATTTAATTCATAATAATTATACATTATTATATTAATACTAAAGATTATTATATAATTTTATTAACTTATAAATTACAGGTACACTGCTTTACTATAAAAATATCGATCATATTAATTAAATATTTAATAGAACTTATATAATTATAATATTACTTATAACAATTAGTTATATTGCAAATATATCATAAAACGAATTTTCTATTTAAATTATATACAATTTATATATATAATTATATAATAAAAACATGTTTTTATATATTCAATCTAAATTCAATAATGAACATATATAGATTCATATTTACATAATATTGATATTATGTTTTTATGGCTCAAAATCTTTCAAGGTGGTATTAAGCAGATAGACATTTACCATTAGAATCCCTCTCTTTGATGTAA